>CAZWKG010000001.1:0-36242 GCA_964634705.1 uncultured Candidatus Bathyarchaeia archaeon
CGATCTCAAGTAAATAAACCCCAGTAACAAACCCCCGAAGAAGGTCTGAACCCCAGTCATAGCATCCCTGAAGAGATAGTTGAACCCATGCTGACTCATCCTGGATATGATATGCGAAAAACCGAAGATGAAAGCATTAAGCACGAGTCCCTTCCGATTCCCCAACCAATCGCAAAACCTAGTCATCAGGTAACCCCGGCTAAAAATCTCCTCGGCCACACCAATGTACACAATCTGCTCGATAAAATCAACTGCTAAGCTACCGTTACTTCTGACAAAAAGGGCAGGTAGGATCAGACCAATCAAAGCATAGATGGCATAGACCCTAAACTTCTCCCTTGGAACAGCCAAACCCAAGTACCTCGCATCCCTCTTCTCAATACAATATGTGATCAGGATGGGCAATATCCAACTGAACACAAACCCTGTGAAGGGTATTGCAGGAATCCTCTGGAGAAAGGGAACATGACCATCATAGATGAAGATCAAAGAAACAACAATTCTATCGATGACATAAACGAGAAGAGCCAACATGACAAACCTTCTAGCCTCACCAAAGGTTCCCTCAGTACTTCCCATTTCCCTTCAAATTACACACTTCAGTCCCTTCAAAACTTTTTCCTTATAACAACTAGCTTGTTATTAGAAATCCTAGCGCGCGATCCTTCATGTTGTCAGGTGTGATATTAGAAATAGTAATCGACATGATTTTGTTTTTCGTCTACTTTGGTATAGCCAGGCCTTTGGCGCCCCTCCGGCTCTGTTTGGCCTCTGAGAAGTATCTCTCCACCATTCGAGCAACCAGGACGGCTTGGATGCCCATGTTGACCCCTTCTTGATGGCTGGTGGGTATGCCGTGTGAGGTCAGGGCGGAGTTTCCCGCCTTAAGGTGGACGGGCGCGGCTATCCGGGCTATCTCCGGCGCCTCGTAGGTCCTGATGAACCCACCCGTCGACTTGGGGTTGTCCGTATGGATATCCAAGGCCACCTTCACGGCCTGCCTGAGGCATGAGATCATAGGCAGGGGTAGGTCTCTGACGGGGTTGATGGAGTCAGCCCCCAGCTGCTCCAGCAACCTGAAGGATAGAGGGTTCCCATGCCCACAGTGGGCCGAGAGCTTGAAGCGGACGTCTTTGTGGATTTCGCCGTCCTTCCGCATCTCGTTCAGCAGCCATAGGTGCCCCTCATCGTAGATGAGCAGCCCCCTGACGCCGAGCTCTATCGCCTTCTTCGCATCCGCAACCGCTCTGAGGATTTGGTCCATGCCCCTCAGCCTGTAGGCGATCCGGTTCCCCTCCGGCGTACCCGTAGCCCTCTGGGCGCTTGTGTCGTAGGTCGCCCTTGGCCCGATGGAGAAGTTTAGTTCACAGCCATACTCCTTGGCTATGGAGATGAACTCTAGGATGGTCTCGTCGGTGTGCCTCATGATGCCAAAGGTTTCATCAATCCTATTCACAGTCACGCCGTGCTTCTCCGCCGTTTCCATTATCGCCCTGAACGTCACGGTCGAGTTGCACGTCGGCACCTCGATTCTGAAGTGGGCGCCGTCAGGGAACCTCATGCCTGAAGTTGGCAGGTCGTACCTGTCACCTGTAGGCAGCCCCTTCCCGCGCAGATAATCTCTCGTCTCTTCAAACAACCTTTAAAAACCCTCCTGAACTTGTAAGGGCGTTTAGACTATTAATGCTTAAGCCGTTACACCTAGTTGCCAGGCTGCGGTCGGTATGAAAAATATGTTTTAGTGCTCCAGAATCTCAATGATCTCAGGCACGGATAGGACTCTGTCCCCAGCGTTCACAACCGGATTTTCACGGACGCTGAAGACGTAGCCGTCCTGAGGCGCAAAGAGCCTCTCGTGCACCTGGAAGGTTCGGGGGCTGTAGATGACGCCGACCTCTTCGCCTCTCTTCACGATGTCGCCGAGCTTAACTCGCGGGATGAATACGCCTCCCCTGTTTGCGAAGACACCCGCAACCTTGGGATCGGCGGTCCACTTCAGCACCGTCTGCCTCTCCGGCAGCTCGACCTCGCCGTTGACCATGCCCATGTCGACCATGATGTTCTTCAGCCCGCGCACCACGAGCCTCACGATCTCCTCATCGAAATATCCCGCTCCGCCGAGCTCGGGGACGATGGAGGGTATCCCTTCGTCGACGCAGCACGCCCTCAGGGTCTTCCGCCCGCCATAGGGCTCGGTCTCCACGTACAGCAGCGGAGCCCCGAAGAGCCTTGCCATCTCCTCCGACCGCTCCGAGACCTCCTTCGACGCCTTCTCCGAGACGCCGTGGGCCTCATAGAAGACCCACACCGGCGCGTGTCTGCTCCCCGTATGGAGGTCGATGACGGCGTCTGCCATCATAACGAGCTCCGTCCAGACGGCGTGCGCAATCCGCTCAGTCGGGGAGCCCTCGGCGTCGCCGGGCCAGATGCGGTTCATGCCACCTTCCCTCGGGTCGAACATCGTCGCCCGCACACGCTCCCGGAAGGCGAGAGGGTTCGGCAGGCAGTAGATGAGAACGCCCGCCATCTCCCTCTCGTCGAGCTCCTCCAGCAGGCGCCTGACGGCCTCCAAACCCTGGACCTCGGAGCCGTGCTGCGCCACCTGCACATATAGGCAGGGGCCCGACCTCGCCCCATTAACGACGAGGAAAGGGATTTCGACGGACTGGCCGTCAGCGAAGAATTCGGGGAGCGTGAGACATCCGCAGGCGCGCCTCCCGGGCTCAACTCGGCATCCTCCGGCCGTGATCGCCTTGCTCATAAGAACACCTTTTCAACTATTCCTCATAGGGCTTAAGAAGCTTCCCCGATGCCCTTTGGGCGTTTCACGGCGGTCTCTACGAGACGTACTTCAAGGTGAGGATTGAACATCATACAATAATCCAGCGTAGAGAGGAAATATTAATGCGCGCATAGTCGCCGTCACGAAAAAGATCATCCGTGCGCTTGAACGTAAGTCTATATTAAAGATAACTAAATAGACTCCATAATTTACTAATTATTCAAAAAACCTTCGATGCTTCAAATGGAAAGGAAAGAGAGAGAGGGCTGTTGCAAACTGCACTTTAATCTGAGATTGTTTAAATGGGGGAAGTTAGAAGCTGAAGAAGAGCCTCTTACCGCCGCTGATGGTAAAAACTCTCCAAATCTTAAGATTTCAGGCAAACACGTGATAATCATCACATCTTAGAAGAACACAAGTTATGGAGGGATGAGCCTCGCGCGCGCGAGATTCAGGGACCTTTCGATACAGACACTTAATTTTCATTATTTCTCTTTGTTCATTACTTTTATTGTGTAACTATATAGTCCATATTTCATATTCAGCTCCCTATCACATAATAAAGTTAAGATCTTATGAAGACTTAAATCGCTCCTCTAATAAGGGCCGTATTTATATAGACGATTATGCATATGGTCTTCCTAAAGACGTACATCTTGAAGAAGGTTATCATATAATCTACTATATTCCAGAATTGGAATATAACTTCAGTTCCTGGAAGTTAACTGGAAGTATAGAATTTCTAGCTCCTAATACTGAATTAGATAATCCAACCGCAATTTTTATCTCGGGTTCAGGTGAATTAAGTGTATATTATACAGAAGGTTTAGGGCTACATGTTTTTCGAGTGAGTCCGGCAGATTATTCCATATTTGCCGATTCTCCCATAGATCTTGAAGTCAAAGTAATGGCTCTTGGAAAACCTGTGAAAAATGCAGAAGTAACTTTTTATATAGATTCGAAACCTATCGGCTCCGCAGTAACTGATGATGATGGATATGCTTCATATAGCTTCGTTCCAGACGAAGAGAAGAGATATACCTGGTATGCTATGGCTAAGAAAAGCGGATTTGCTACGGGATCTACTAAGGAATGGCACTTCTCCTTTACTAAAATAAAGCTTGATCCATCGGACAATGAAATCGTAACTGAACTTCCTGTAAACCTAGTTGCTTTAGTCGAACTTGATGGAAACCCAGTTGAGGACGCAATAGTATCTTATTTCATCGATGATAATTATGTGGATGATGGGAAGACTCAAGCTAATGGATATTCGACATATAGTACACGGGATTTAACAGCCGGCCTCCACACCTGGCATGTTTCAGTGAAGATTCCAGGATATGATCCCATTATCTCCGAAACTCAGAACATTACGTATATTCCACAGCTCTCAGTGTCATTGGAATATCCAAAAAATGATGAAGTTATCACTAATTTTACATCTACAATAGAATTACTAGCGCTCGTTACATCTGATTACAAACCCATTCAAGGCGTAAATGTCTCTTTTTTCATGATGGAGAGTTACATAGGTTATAATACATCTGATGTTGATGGTTTTACCTCGCTCTATTTTTGTCCTCCAAAAGAAGATAAAACTTATCACTGGTATGTGGCTGCCTCCCATATATATTATTTCAATGATACGTCTCCAACCTGGAGTTTTTATTATCCTGTTCAACTCCCATATGTCGAGGTAGATGAGATTTTTACTAGTAAAAGCAGGGCTGACATCGACAGTGAGCAGACAATCGGATTCCATTTGAGATGGGAGAATGGTTCAGACGTTCGAGGTGCAGCTATCCGAATAACGGATAATCATGAAGGAATTACGGATGATTTAGGCTGGGCTTTGTTTACTGTTTCAAATTCTGATGTTGGTGGAAATGTTTGGAAAATAAAAGATATTTCTTGTAGAGGAATGGGTGAATTTAGGCACAATTTTAAGTATCCTAAGATTGTTTGGGACAGAATCTCAATTGAATTAGGTTTAGACAATAAGAGAATCGATGTAGGATCGAATATTGAACTAAAAGTAAATGCGTTTTATGAATACGATAATGCTGATTTTAATGGTTCAATTTTTTATGATAAAGAATTGTATAGTGATGTAGTGTGTGAGAAGACAATAAAAGTTAAGAGTATTCAGGATAAAAAACATGGCTTATCAGAATTCAAGTCTAATGAGATCCCTGTGATCTGGGACAGAGTAATCTTGTCTCTCGATGTCCCCCACGAGCGTGTGGAAGTCGGTTCAAAGGCAGAAATAATATGTAACGGAATATATGAGTATGATAGAAAACCCTTCAAAGGTTCTGTTACATTTGATAATGATTTAAAACAAAACACTTTGGGAGAAAAAAATTTTAGTGTTTTAAGCATCTCTGATCCCTTGTATAATTTATCCGTTTTCGAATTTAATGAAGTCTCGTGTATTTTTGATGACATTGAGATAGAACAGCAAACAGGTACCGTAATACCAACGCAGGTTCAAATATTGACAACTATTCACTATAAATTTGATCATAAACCTGTCGAATATGCCCAAGTTAAAGTCAATGGATTGGGAGAATACATCGGGTCCGGTAAATATAAAACAACTCTTTATACATTTAATCCCTTCCTTCAACTTAACACTGAAATCAAAATAGAAGATTGGAAGACTCAAGTCATAGAGAAAAACATATATCCGCTAGGCAATATCATCTCGGAAGCTTCCCTATTGACAATTATTAGTGGTATATCCGCTCGTGTACTGACGAATAAAACGAAAAGATCGAAGGCCCGATCTTCTCTCTGACAATCTAAAACACATTGACCTGCTCTTTGTCCCGCTATCCATCGGAGAGCTTAAAAGTTTACTCAAGACGATCACGGAGGCGTCCACGATATGTACTTCGAGGTTGTGTATTTCTGCTTCCACCTCAGGCCTATGCCGATCTCCACGACCTCGGGCAGCGTCTTTCGTAGGAACCGCTCCCTTGGCCTCCCCACCGCAATGCCAGGGCAGCTGGGGTCGAGGTAGACGTAGAGGGTTCTTTCTCTATGCGTGTATGCGCTCTTGTCGCCTCTTTTGTAGATTGGCTTAGAGTAGACGCGGAAGGGGAAGAGTTTGCAGGCGAGGGGCTTGATGGCCTGGAGAGCGCACACCCAACGCCCCTGAGATGGGTGCTGGAAGATACAGCGGTCGCCGAAGCCATGCTTCAGGTAGACTTTCCCTAGGCCGAACTCCAAGACTCCGTGACCGTAACGCTTTGCGACGCGCACATACTCATCCATCTTGAGGGGAACCCTGTAGCCTATGCAGCACTGGCCGCAGGCTATGCAGCTCCAGGAGTGGACCTCGCTCCAGGGGATTAGCCCCTCTTCACCCATGACGTTCCAAGTTCAATGATCATCCAGGCCTAAATATCTATTGGCGTCATCACTTACCCTCCCCATTGCAGTGGTCGGCTGCATCTCCCTGGCGCTATGGTTTGTGGTGCGGCTGGTGAACGGTTACGGGAACCTGCTGCCGCGGCTGGGGAACACCCTTCAGGACTGGCTTTATATGGCGAAGTATCCGCCGAGCCTCGCCTTCCTGCTGTGGACCCTGAGCGGTATGTGCTTCTTCCTCGCCCTCGGACTCATCCTCCAAGACCGGTCGGGCTTCACGCAGGGCGTCACGGGGGCCATTCTAACCTTCGGCAAGGTCCCTCTCTTCTTCTACTGCGTCCACCTCTGGCTCTACCGCATCAGGCCGGGATGGATGACGCAGCGCCCCTTCTACTTGGACCTTGTTTCGACAGGCGTTTTTTGGCTCCTTGGACTGTTCGTCCTCTGGCGTCTGTGTATTCGATACGAGCACCTTAAGAGGAACAACCCTGATTCTCTGCTGCAGTACATATGATTAGCGAGGCCCTAACGCTTCTTTTTCTCCTCTTCCTCTAAAGCGAATAGGAGTTGGTAGACGTTACGATGCTGCCTTATAAGCTTGATCGTGAAGCGGGCGAAGAAGTAGAACACGACCAGAGAGAAACCCAAAAGTACAAGGCTCACCAGCGTAATAAAGTCCAAAATTGCCCCCTTTTAAATTAAGGGGACTTTCCCTAAATACTTGTCCCTCAGAAACCCTCTAGCATACCCTATCTTGGAAGATTAGTCTCCCTATATGCGGCTCTTCACGTTTTCTCCGCAATGGGGGCGGCCATTACCCAAGCGTCTTCCCCGTTCATATAGTAGCTGGGGTTACGTTTCGCCTTAACGAATCCGAGCTTATCGTAGAGCCGAATGGCTGGCTCGTTGCTCACCCTCACCTCAAGGAAGCACTCTGTTGTGTTGTACTCTTTGCGGGCGCTCCTCATCGCCTCCACCATAAGCCCCGTCGCGATACCCCGCCTTCTGTAAGGCTCCCGCACGGCGATGGAGACTACGTGGCAGAGACGGGTGGGCCGGAGGCTGCGAAGCTTCGAGAAGCCGCGTTCGATGCGGCACATGATGTACCCATGGACTGCACCGTTCACCTCCGCCACCAGGAAAGTCTTGGGGAACCGCCAGTAGAGGTCGCGGTAGAAGTAGGAGCTGTAGTTCTCGGGGAGGCACTCGACATTGATCTCCATCACACTGTTCAGGTCGTCGGACCTGAACCCCCTGATGCTGAATTCAGAGCCCAACCTTTAACGCCCTTTTTCATCTTTTCAACGGAGATTTAAATACATCGTTTACGCGCTTCAAGCTCAGGTAGGTTTTTAGCTTTCGATGCCTTTATGAGATGAGTTCAAGATTTAGGATACCCGGAGGTTGAGTGGAGGAGGCTTGACTGCACATCACATAGCCGAACCAGCCGTCGAGCGAGTCATAGAGAGTCTGTTCCACGTCGAGGACAGGTACTTCGACATGGACATGCCAACATACATCGTCAAACCTAGAGGCGAGGGGAAACAGAAACGGTTGTTAAAGGAGAGGTTCAAGCAGCTAGTGCAGGAGCTGCGTCCCTTCGGCTACCTCCCGAGGCTGAGACGCGTCTTCGACAGCTACTATATCTCTTTGATGAGGAAGCCGCCGGTTCCCCCCCAGAGGTATACGCGGAACATCATCCTCCTCGTGGCTACCGCGGGAACCGTCTATTTGGACGGTTTCCTGAGGAGCAACAACCCCATTCTCACAAGCGTATTGATGCCCGGTACTTCCGCCCTCGTAAACGCCCTTCTGTTCACCCTCGCCATCTTGGGGATCTTCGGCCTCCACGAGCTCGGCCATAAGGCTGTGACCGCCCTTGAGGGCATCGAGGCGTCAATGCCCTACTTCATCCCGGCGCCCCCTGGGATGGGGGGGACCTTCGGCGCCGTCATCACTCAGAAGGAGCCCCCGACGAACCGTGACGCCCTCTTCGATCTCGGTATAAGCGGCCCCCTGGTCGGCTTCCTGGTCACGGTCCTTGTGACGATCATAGGCCTCAGGCTCTCCTTCATCGTGCCCGCCGAAGATGTGACGGGCTGGATGGCCAGGTTCCCCGGGGTGCGATTTCAATCGATACCATTCCCAGTCCTCCTGGATTTCCTAGCCTCGGTGGTTAGGCCGACCCCTGAGGGGATGGTGATGCTACTGCACCCTGTCGGCTTCGCAGCGTGGGTCGGCTGCGTAGTCACCTTCATAAATCTCATCCCCTCTTGGCAGCTGGACGGCGGCCACATCACCCGGGCGTTGCTGGGCGAGACGAACCACAAGATCGTATCCGTCGCCGGCATCGTGTTGATGCTCGTCTCAGGCTACTTCATCATGGCGGTGATGCTCGCCTTCTTCATGATGCGTACCGGCGGTGAGTCGGGGGCTCCCCTCGACGATATCTCTTCTCTGAGCCTGTCGAGGAAGCTGCTCTCCCTCGTCTACCTGGCGATGATCATCCTGACCTTGGTCGCCCTCTTCCCCTTTTAGGCGACCGGCAGGGTTGAGCAGCCATGCGTCACAACCAAGGTGCGCCTCCCTCGGCGTCCCTTAACCACCGATTTGAGGGCGTCGTTCGCCGTTCTTGCGATAGAGAAGCCGAGGGGCTCCGCGAGATATTCAGGTAGAGCCGATACCAGGAGGACCCTGTTCCTCTTGAGCGTTGACTTTATGAGGTGTACCGCCTCCCCGCCTAGGATGAACCTTCTTCTCAGCTCGCTTAGCATGTCGATGTGGGAGAGCTTCTCGAGGCCGTAGGCTCCCAGCCCCTCAGAGCACTCAGCGAGGAAGATAATTGTAGACTCCTTCCTGGCGATCTGAGAGGCGCTGTGGAGCGCCCATACCCCATGATAGAGATCGAAGTCGAACTTTCTGCCGCCGGCGCTGACGACAACGATGTCGGCGTTCGCTTCACCCTTCACCTTGAAGGAGTCTCCCAGCTCTGAGACCGCCCGCCTCCACGACTCCTCAAGCCCCCCCGAGTAGATCTTCAGAAGCCTTCCATGAGGGTTCTCGACTAGGTTGATGGCGAAATCAACCTTGGCAAGGCTCGCAGCCTCCAAAACATCAGCAAGAACAGGGTTCCCTTCAAAGATGCCGGGGGCGACTTTCTCCTCGAAGGCACGGCTCCTGTTAATCTCGATGGTCTCCAGCCCGGAGAGGGCCGGAAGGACCGTGCAGTGGGACCCCCTGAAACCCGTGAAGGGGTCGAGGAGCACAGTGCCGACGGCGATACGGACATCGGCGCCCGCGAAGTGGCCGTTGATCTCGACCTTTGTCCTTTTCGAGGTGGTTCCCACGTCGATGAGGTTCATAGAGCTGCGCGTGTGCTCGACGACTCTGATGCCTTTTAGGGCTTCATCGCCCTTGAGCGTCTCCAATAGATCTGGATCGCTCTGCTCCCGGCATCCATTCCCGATCACAACGACGACTTTTTCCATTGAAGCACCGGCTCGGTTGAGCTGCTCGCCGATGGATGAGACAGTTGCGGCGGCGAGGTGAGGGCTGATGATCCCGTCAAGGGCGATAGCGATCGATGTGCCGGGCTCCACCACATCGCTGAGGGGCTTCGCTCCGAGGGGATTCAGCAGGGATTCTCGGATCACTTCGCTCGGGTTCGGTGCCGGCTGCCCCAGATCCGGCTCCGCCACTCCGAGTAGGTCTCGGATGGGGACGCTGAGGTGGACCTCAGTCTTCCCGTAGGGCAGCCAACACTCCACCATGGTTCTCGATCACTTAGATTTAAACAGGTTTATTTCAATTATCCTCCGGAGAGCTGGCGTTAACCCCCAGCAATCTGCTTGATCCAAGCCTTCTAGGCATAGGTCTGACTAGCCTTTGGGGAGCCTCTCCTCGCAGAGCGTCATCAAGAGGTTGGCGACCCTGTTAACCCGTTCCTCGACCTCGATTTGGGACTGGCCCCTGGCGGAGACCCAGAGCCTGATGCCCGACTCACCATAGGGCTTGACCATGGATTTGATGTAGACGTCGGAGACATCCTCCATAACCTCGTCGATGATGGGTGCAAGGGTCGACTCGTCTCTGAGAGGCAGGAAGATAATCTTCTCCGCGAAGGCTCCCTCCACCCTCTTCTTCAGAAGAGCCAACAGCTGATTGTCGAAGATCCACATCAGCTCCCCTGGCACGCCTGGTAGGCAGACAATCTGCGCCCCTTCGATGTCCAGCAGCACACCGGGTGCGCCGCCAACCCTGTTGTCCAGAGGCCTAGCCCCCCGTGGCATGACGGCCATCTTCCTCCTGGCCTCCGTAATCTCAGCCGTCTCGATGATGCCCTGCTCATGGAGGTCGCTGTATTGTCTAGTAACGATGCTAAAAGCCTCCTCGTTCAACTCTAGAGGGAGACCGAAGGCCTCGGCTACGCCGCTAAGGGTCTTGTCGTCGTGGGTCGGCCCCAGGCCGCCTGTGGTGAAGACGAGGTTGCAGCCGTCGGCTACGAGCCTCCTAAGAGCCTTAGCGATCTCGGTGATTTCGTCCCTCACCGTCATCTTCTCCTTGACGTGCAGGTTAAGCGCCTTAAGCTGGTTTATGATCCACTGGCTGTTCGTGTCCAGCACTATGCCGTCGAGGATTTCGTTCCCCACTATTAGCATGCCGATCTGGGTCGTCAAGGGGCTACCAACTCTATATATTTCGTCTTAACCCCACAAAACATTTACTAACCTGAAGGTGCGGCGGCGTTCCTATATCATCGGCTTGGCAAGGCTTAAATTTAATAAGGCGTTGTTGAAAGCGTTTCAGGTCGGATTTGTATGGTTTGCACCGTCGTCGTCGACGGGTTCTTCGGAGACACGGGGAAGGGGAAGATCGTCTCATACCTCGCCGTCGCTGATGATGTAGGCGTGTGCGCGAGGGCCGGGGTGGGGCCGAATGCAGGCCACACCGTGGTCAAGGAAGGGAGGACCTACAAGCTCAGGATGGTCCCCAGCGCCTTCGTTAACCCCAAGACTAGGCTGCTCATTGGGCCGGGAGTCGTCGTCAACCCTGAGATTGTCCTCAAGGAGGTCGAGGAACTTGGAGTTGAAGACAGGTTCGGCTTGGACCCCCAATGTGCCGTCATAGAGCTCAGCCACATCAAGCTCGACAGGAGGGGGTACCTAAAGACAGAGATACAGACCACTGGGACAGGGACCGGCCCATGCAACGCCGACAGGGCGATGAGGAAGGCGAGGATGGCGAGGGATGTCCCCGAGCTGAGGCGGTTCATGGTAGACGTCCCAGAAGAGGCGAACAGGGCCCTCGACGAGGGCATGGTCGTCATCGTTGAGGGGACCCAGGGAACATACATCAGCCTATACCATGGCACGTATCCATACGTTACTTCGAAGGATGTCTGCGCCTCGGCCGCCTGCTCCGACGTCGGCATCGGCCCCACGAGGGTCGATGAGGTGGTGCTCGTCTTCAAGGCCTACGTCACGAGGGTGGGGGCCGGCGACCTCCCCGGCGAGATAGACTTGGAGGAGGCAAAGAGGCGGGGCTGGGACGAATACGGGACGGTGACGGGGAGGCAGAGGAGGGCTGCGCCTTTCAACTTAGAGCTGGCGAAGAGGGCTGCGATGATCAACGGGGCGACCCAGATAGCGGTGACAAAGCTCGACGTCCTCTACCCCGATTGCAAGAGCCTCACCGAGTTTGAGGAGCTGAGCCCCGAGGCGGGGGGCTTCGTGAAAAGGATCGAGGACGAGCTCCGCCTACCTGTAACGCTCATAGGGACAGGGCCGAGTCTCGAGGAGATCGTTGACAGGCGTTAGAGGCTACCGCCGCCACCAGGGGCGCTTACTGGATTCAGCCGTCCCAAACTCCTTGCCGAGCTCCTCTATCAGCTCACGTTGCCTCCGGGTCAGCTTCTCTGGGACCCGAACGTTGATGTGGACCAGCTGGTCTCCATGGCCAAACCTCCCTTTGATCCCCTTCCCTTTAAGCCTGAGGATGGTGCCGCTCTGCGTCCCCGGGGGCACACGGATGGTCGTCTCACCCGTCAGGGTCGGGACCTCGATCTCGTCCCCGAGGGCCGCCTGGGCGAAGTTGACCTCGGCCTCGTAGATGATATCCATCCCCCGCCTGATGAGATATGGATGAGGCTTGATCTCGACCGTGACATATAGGTCACCCGGGGGGCCACCATAAGGGCCATCCTCACCTTGCCCCCTCAGGGCCAGATAGGCGCCGTCCTCGATGCCGAGCGGCACCTTAACATGAAGTCGCGTCCTCCTCTCCTCTAGGCCGGCTCCCTTGCATGTTCTGCAGGGCTTCTCGGCGACTTTACCTCTACCATTACACCTGTCGCAAGGGACGACGCGGATCATCTGCGCGAAGACCGAGACGGTGCGGTGCTCAATCCGTCCTTTGCCATTGCATTTTGGACATGTCACCACACTGCTGCCGGGCTCGGCCCCCATGCCGCCGCATCTGCTACATCTCTGGAGCCTTGGCAGGGTGATCTCTACCTCGGTGCCGGAGGCGGCCTGCTCCAGCGTGATCTCTATCTGGGTCTCAAGGTCACGGCCTCTCCTGGGCCCTGTGCGGACCTGCTGGAAGTTGAAGCCTCCAAACCCGCCGAAGCCGCCCCTGAAGAAGCGGCTGAAGAGGTCTTCGAAGTTGAAGCCGAACTCAGAGAAGATGTCCCGGAACACGGTGCGGTTGAAGATGTCCTCCGCTGTGTAGCGGCCCCGGATTCCGTCGAAGCCGAAGGCATCGTACTGGCGCCTCTTTTCGGGGTCGGAGAGGACGGCGTATGCCTCCGATATCTCCTTGAACTTATCCTCGGCGTCGGGGGCCTTGTTCCTGTCAGGGTGGTACTTGAAGGCGAGCTTCCGGAACGAGCGCTTGATCTCATCTTGGGATGCGGTTCGCTCGACGCCCAGGACATCGTAGTAGTCCCGTTTGCCCGCCACCATTAGTCACACTCCTAAAACAGCTTGAATTATTATTTGGGAGATTTGATCATCAGGGAAAGAGTCCTCAGAGCATGCCCACATCAACCGCAGCACAAGAGAGATGGAAAAGCTACCCGAGTATAAAGTTTATGAGAAGATACTCTTGAAAGCCGAGGGCTGCTGGTCTGTATGATATTACCCTCTCTATCCCTGTGAGCTTGCCTTTAAAAATGAGAGGGTAGGGAGACTATCTGACGCTGTGGGGGTGCCACATTTTTTGGACTTCTAGGGTCTTCTTCATCCCCGTCTCTTCGAGGTTTTTTATGATCTCGTCGAGGGGGGTGTGCTCTGCAATCCTATCCTCTTGGTTCGCCAACCTAAGCATCAGCCTGGCCAGCACCATCTCGCCCTCCTGCAGGTTTCGGGGGTCCACCTTGTCCATTGTGTCAGCCGATGTGTGGCCCCACCCCCTGCCGACGATGAGGCTCTGAGGAGAGGGCTCAGCACCGCAATAGATGGTCGGCACACCCTGCATGTAGAAGGGCCAGTGATCGGAGGCGGCGGATGTCTCCCTTGAGATGATCAAGGGGTATCCGATCTCCTCGCTGAAGGACTTCAGCATCTCCTTTAACTCCGGCGGCTGGTAGACGATGAAGGCCGGGTGCTTGGTGCCGTCCTTATGGGCGAGGCCGCCGAGTTCTACGTTTATCACGATGGCGACGTCCTTCATCTCACTCTGGTGCTTATCCACATAGCAGGTCGAACCGGTTACGCCTATCTCCTCACAGGCGAAGCAGATGAACCGTATGCTCCGCCTGAACTCACCCTCATATTTCTTGAAGACCTTCGCCAGATCCATGGTGACGGCGGTTGCCGAGAGGTTGTCCATGGCTCCTTGGGCGATGTCGTGGCCGTCGAAGTGGCCACCGACCACGATCCATTCGTCCTTCTTCGAGGTTCCTGGGAGTTCGGCGACGATGTTGGCGGAGACTGAGTCCGGGATGACCTTGCTCTCATCTAGGAGTCTGACCTTGAGCTGCTTGTCCTTGGCGAGTCGGAGCATCAACGACCCTGTCTCTAAGCTGACGCCGATGCCGGGGATCTCGCCTCCCATTTTGTATGCGGGTCTGAGGCTTCCCGTCGGGGGGAGTTGGCCTGGGTTATGGTTCATGAAGATGAATCCGATGGCGCCGTAGTCTACGGCGTAACCGTATTTCGTCCGTCGGTGGACGCGATTTCCCGAAGGGCTCGTCGCACTGGAGCAGAGGACGATCTTGCCCTTGACGGTCTCAGGGTCAATAGCCTCGAACTCTTCGGGGCTGCCAGTGCCGAGGTTGATGACTTCGCCCTCGACTTCGCCTCCAGGGGACATGGCGAGGGATATGGCATGGAACTCCCGTTTGATGGGCTCGATCATCTCCAGGGTTACGGGGCCGCGCTTCCATCCGTAGTAGGTGAACTCGTCCGCGTGAGCGTTCTCGTAGCCGTACTCCTTGAGCTTCTCCACCATGAACTCCTGGGCCTTCTTCTCGCTCTCGGTTCCAGCGAATCTGCTGCCGAGCTCATCGGCCATGTAGAGCATGTTCCCGTATATCTCGCTGTTCTGCCAGACGTCGCCTATGATATCGCGCTCAATTTCAAGGAGCTTCTCGTCCAACACGGGATCTGAGGTTATCCCTATATTTTCTTTTAAACATTACGGAAACGGAAAGCGTATTGAGAGGTAAAAGTTGGTAAATGGTGGGACTCGGGCATAAGTTTAGGAGTTGATAAAAATTACTTGCCCTTTTTCTCCTCTTCATCGACAACTTTGTATTCGGCGTCGACGGTCTTCTTCCTATCCTTCTCTTCCTCTGGGGGCGGTGCCTGCTGAGAGGCCTGCCGCTGGGCTTGCTCGGCTGCAGCCTGCTGGTAGACGGCGGCGCCTGCCTCCTGTACTACCTTCTTCAGTTCCTCGATCTTAGTGTTGATCTCAGCGGTGCCGCCGGTCTTCAACGCCTCCTTCAGCGCCTCTACGCCCTTCTGGATCCGGTCCTTCTGGTCTTCGGTGAGCTTGTCGCCGATCTCGGTGAGGGTCTTCTCCGTCGTATAGATGAGGGAGTCAGCAATGTTCCGGGCCTCAGCCTCCTCCCTAGCGCGCCTGTCCTGCTCCGCGAACTGCTCCGCCTCTCTCACCATCCGGTCCTTCTCATTCTGGGTCAGCTTCGTCGACGCCGTTATCGTGATCCCCATCTCCTTCCCCGTGCCCAGGTCCTTAGCCTGGACGTTGAGGACGCCGTCGGCGTTGATGTCGAAGGTGACCTCGATCTGGGGGACGCCCCTAGGCGCCGGCGGGATACCGGTGAGGTCGAATCGGCCTAGGCTGATGTTGTCCCTAGCCATAGCCCTCTCACCTTGTAGGACGTGGATGGTGACGGCGGTCTGGAAGTCTGCGGCCGTCGTGAAGATCTGGCTCTGCTTCGTGGGGATGGTTGTGTTCCGCTCCAGAACCCTTGTGAAGACTCCGCCCAGGGTCTCAACCCCAAGTGAGAGAGGCGTCACGTCTAGGAGCACTATGTCGGAGATCTCGCCGGCGAGGACAGCCCCTTGGATTGCCGCGCCGATGGCGACGCACTCCATAGGGTCGACGCCGCGCTCCGGCTTCTTCCCCATGACATCCTCGATGAACCGCTGGACCATCGGCATCTTCGTCTGACCGCCGATGAGGATGATCTTGTCGATCCCAGTGGGCGTAAGCTTCGCGTCCCTCAAAGTCCTCAGGACGGGCTCCCTGATGCGCTCGACGATGGGCCGGGTCAGCTGCTCCAGCTTCGACCGGGTCAGCGTCACGTGGAGGTGCTTCGGCCCGCTGGGGTCCGAGGCGATGTAGGGGAGGTCGATGTCCGTCGTCAGCAGGTTCGAAAGTTCGATCTTGGCCCGCTCGGCCGCCTCCTTCAGCCGGGCCCTCGCCCTCACATCGCCACTGAGGTCGATACCCGTCTCGCGCCTGAACTCCTCGATCAGATAATCCATAACCGCCTGGTCTAAGTCGGTGCCCCCAGTTTTTGTGTCGCCGCTCGTGGCCAGAACCTCGAAGACGCCTCCGCCGAAGTCCATCACCGTTGTGTCGTTGGTTCCGCCGCCGAAGCTGAAGACCAGTATCTTCAGCTCCTGCTCAGTTTTGTCGATGCCGTAGGCGAGGGACGCCGCCGTCGGCTCGTTGACGATCCGGGTAACATCTAGGCCGGCGATCTCTCCGGCGTCGATGGTCGCCTGCCGCTGGTTGTCGTTGAAGTGGGCGGGGACCGTGATGACGGCCTTCTTTATCTTCTCGCCGAGATAGGTCTCAGCGTCGCGCAGAATCTTCTGCAGAATGAAGGCTGAGATCTGCTGGGGCGTATAATCCTTCCCGTACACCTCGACCTTGTAGTCAGTGCCCATCTGCCGCTTGATCTCCCTGATCGTCCCCTCCGGGTTGGTCACCAGCTGCCTCCTAGCGGGCTCGCCGACAAGCAGCTGCCCATCCTTTGTTAAGGCAACGACGGAGGGGAACATCTTCCCCGCCACGGTCGGCCCCTCGGCGCTCGGAATCACGGTCGTCTGCCCGCCCATCATAACGGCAGCGGCCGAGTTCGTCGTGCCGAGGTCGATGCCCAGAATCTTCTCTCTCTTCCCTTCTTTCTTCTCCTCGCTATTCATCTTCATTCTCCTCTTGATCTTCCGCCGAGCTCAGGTTGCGTGCCACCTTAACCATGCTCGCCCTCAGCACCCTCCCCCTGTATAGGTAGCCCTTCCTCACCTCCTCGATCACCGTTCCATCTGGATGGTCGGGGGACTCCACCTCCAGCACCGCCTCATGCATATGTGGATCGAAAGCCTTCCCTACGGCCTCGATGGGGGACACCCCCTCGCTGTCAAGCATCTTCTCCAGCTTCCTTCTCACCATGTCCACGCCTTCGAGGACGCTATCATTTTTCGTCTTCTGGGCTGCCTCAACGGCGAGGTCGAGCTCCTCGACGATGGGTAGGAGCCGTATGAGGATACGCTGGTTCACCCGCTCCACCGCCTCTTCGATCCGCCTCTGCATCTGCTTCTGAAGGTTATCTAGGTCGGCTCGGGCGTATTTGAGCTTGTTGAGGTATGTCTCAGCCTTCTCCCTCGCCTCTAGGAGGGTCGCCTCCAGTTCCTCAACTCTATGCTTACAGCTCTTCTTCTTGTCGGCTTTTCCCTCCTTAGGCTTTTGAGACATCCCTAGGCCTCCGAACTCGGCTTCCGCTGTCTATGAAACATCCTCTGATTTATTTTCTTTGCGGAAGGCGGCCACGAAGTTGCTCGACCACCCTGTCAACCTGCTCGACCGCCGTCCCCAGATAGTTCTCAGGCATCAGCCACTCTTTCAGCTCCTCCGCCATTACGAGCTTAGACGCCTCAGAATCCTCGAGTATCACCTCCCTGAGGCTCCGCCTCTCCTGCAAACACTTCATGGCTAGGCGGCGGAGCATCTCGTGGGCCTCCTGCCGGCCTACACCCTTCCGAACTAGCTCGAGCATGACCCGCTCTGTGAGGCAGAGGCCGAGGGTGAGGTCGAGGTTGCGGCGTATGTTCTCATGGTTGAAGACAAGCCCCCTAAGGATGGAGGTCATCTGCTTGAGGATGTAGTCTGTGAGGATGAACCCTTCGGGAATGGTGATCCGCTCAAGTGAGGAGTTGGTCAGGTCTCGCTCATGCTCCAGGGCTATTGTCTCCAGGGATGGGGTGACACTGCTTCGGATGACCCTGGCAAGGCCGCAGACCCTCTCGGTCTTTTGGGGGTTACGCTTATGGGGCATCGTAGAGGAGCCGACCTGGCCGCGGCGGAAGGGTTCGAAGACCTCCGCGATCTCGGTCCGCTGCAGGTTCCTGACCTCCCTCCCAACTTTGTCTAAGGTGCCCGCGATCAACGCCAGCAGGCACTGCAGCTCTGCGTGGCGATCCCGCTGGACGATCTGACTCGCGATAATCACCGGCTCGAGGCCGAGGCGCTCCATGGTGAGCCGCTGGATGTCGAAGCCCTTTGAGCCAAAGCTGGCCATCGTGCCGACGGCGCCGCTCATCTTACCGACCAGCATCCGCCGCCGCACCTCCTCCAGCCTGTCGAGGTGTCTAGCGACCTCGGCTGCCCAGAGGGCGAATTTCATCCCGTATGTTGTGGGGAGGGCGTGCTGGCCGTGGGTCCTGCCGACGCAGATGGTCTCCCTGTGGGCCTCCGCCTGGTCGAGGAGGGTCCTCAAAAGCTCCAATAGGTCATCCTCGAGTATCCTAAGGGCGTCCCGGAGCTGGAGGGCGAGGGCGGTGTCGACGATGTCGTAGCTGGTGGCGCCTAGGTGGACGTAGTTTCCGGCGTCGCTTTCACACACCTCCGTGAGGGCCCGGACCATCGCCATGATGTCGTGGTGGGTCTCCCGCTCTATCTCCTTGACCCGATCCAGCTTGACGATGCCGACCTTCGCCTTGCGGGCTATCTCCTCCGCCGCCTCTTGGGGGATGGAGCCGAGCTGGGCATGGGCCCAGGCGAGGGCGGCCTCGACATCAAGCCACTTCTGGAGCCTGACCTCCTCCGTGAAGACTTTCTTCATCTCAGGGTGGAAATATCTGAACTCGATGGGGTGGACAGGCATAAAACCTCCCCTGATACTATTCAGCCTGTGAACAGATAAGCATTCTTCGAGTTAGACCCAAAACTTTACCCTGAAGTTTTATACAGATGTTGGAGAGCATTCATAAGAGTCCGTTTTCCGGATGGGATGGGATGAGATGAGCGACGGCTTGAACATCATCGTCTGCATCAAGCAGGTCCCCGAGACGACTGAGGTGGAGATCGACCCCGAGACGGGGAGGCTGAAGAGGGAGGAGGTGGCCGCCGTCGTCAACCCCTTCGACGAGTTCGCCGTCGAGGAGGGGCTCCGGCTGAAGGAGAGGTACGGCGGCACAGTGAAGGCCTTAACCATGGGCCCGCCGATGGCGGAGGCAGCCCTTCGTGATGCTGTCGCGATGGGCTGCGACGAGGCTTGGCTCGCTACGGACAGGGTCTTCGCCGGCGCCGACACCCTTGCGACAAGCTACACCCTGAGCCTATGCATAGAGAAGATGGTCCCCTACGATCTCATCATCTGCGGGTTGAAGACGACGGACGGAGACACAGGCCAGGTCGGCCCAGAGCTCGCGGAGCACCTTGGCATACCACACATCTGCTACGTCAACAAGGTTTTAGAGGTCTCCGACAGCACGATCCGGGTCACTCGGATGCTGGACGACGGCGTCGAGACGCTGGAGGCGCCTCTCCCCGCGCTGATCACGGTGACTAAGGAGATCAATCAGCCTCGGCTGGCGACTCTCCGAGGAAGGCTGAAGGCGAGGAAGGCGGAGATCATGCAGCTGACATCGAAGGATGTCGGCGGCAATCCCGACAGGTTCGGCTTGGACGGCTCCGCCACCCGAGTCATAAAGGTCTTCACCCCCGAGCCTCCAGACGGCGGAGAGGTTGTCGAGGGTTCTCCAGACGAACTGGCCGATAGAATCGTGGAGAAGCTCGTCGAGTGCAAGGTGATCTGATATGAGCGGCGAGCAAGACAGCCCCATATCCGTCTCGATGGAGAAATGTATCGGCTGCGGCCTCTGCGTCCCCGCCTGCCCCTTCGGCGCAATCACACTCGTAGACGAGTTCCCAGTCATCAGCGAGGACTGCAGGCTGTGCGGCGCCTGCGTGGAGGCCTGTCCACAGGATGCCATCACCATCAGGGAGATCAGGATGGAGGTCGACCTCTCTGCATACAGGGGCGTCCTAATCTTCGCTGAGCAGAGACAGGGAAGTGTTCATCCAGTCGCCTATGAGCTTCTGGGCAAGGGGAGGGAGCTCGCGGAACAGCTTGGGGAGCCCCTCTACGCCGTCATCATAGGGAGCAGCGTCCGAAAGGGGGCTGAGGATCTGGTGGCCCGAGGCGCCGACAAAGTATTCGTCTACGACCACCCGGCCCTCGCCGACTTCCGGGACGACCCCTACTCGGGACTGCTCGTGGAGCAGGTGCGGGAGGGGAAGCCGAGCATCTTCCTCATCGGCGCCACCGCTATAGGCCGCTCCCTGGGGCCAAAGGTGGCCGCTTGCTTGGAGACGGGGCTGACGGCTGACTGCACCGGTCTTGAGATCGACCCAGAGAACCGGCTGCTCGTCCAGACACGGCCTGCCTTCGGCGGCAACATCATGGCGACCATCATCTGCCCAAACAGGCGGCCTCAGATGGCCACCGTCCGTTACAAGGTGATGCCAGAGGCCGAGCGAGACCCGAAGCGGAAGGGTGAGATCGTGGAGAAGTCTGTCGACTTGGGACACCTCGCAGACAGGGTCAAGGTGCTGGACTTCCAGCCGGCGGCGGAGGAGGTGAGCATCGTCGACGCGGACATCGTTGTCTCGGGCGGCAAGGGTCTCGGCGACCCTAAGGGGTTCGAACTGGTAGAGAAGCTCGCCCGAGTCCTCGGAGGAGCCGTCGGCGCTAGCAGGCCGACTGTCGACGAGGGTTGGATAGAGTACCGCCACCAGGTTGGGCTGAGCGGCCGCACCGTCCGCCCGAAGCTCTACATGGCCTGCGGAATCTCCGGGGCGGTCCAGCACCTGGCTGGGATGAAGACCTCGGACATCATCATCGCCATCAACAAGGACAGGGAGGCCCCCATCTTCTCCGTCTCGTCGTTGGGGGCCGTCGGCGACCTCTACGAGGTCATCCCCCGACTCATCGAGAAGATAGAGGAGTACAGGAAAAATGACTGAATATGGTAAGGTGACGCCTGAGGTCCGGCGTAGGCTTGAGGAGATCGTTGGAGCCCAGCACATCTCAGATGCCGCGGAGGACTTGGAGAAGCACGGGGTGGACGAGAGCTTGGAACCGCTCCATCCGCCCGAGGTGGTGGTGAGGCCCGGAAGCACAGAGGAGGTCTCAGCCGTCATGAGGCTCGCCTACGAGGAGCGGATACCCGTCACGCCCCAGGGGTCTAGGACGGGGCTCAGTGGCGGCGCCCACCCGGTGTACGGAGGCATCGCCCTCAGCCTTGAGAGGATGAACCGGATCTTGGAGATCGATGAGGAGAACCTGATGGCAGTCGTTGAGCCCGGCGTCCTCATCATGGATCTCCACGAGGAGACCGAGAAACTTGGCCTCCTCTACCCGCCTGACCCGGGCCAGGAGTCGGGGAGCATCGGCGGGAACATATCGACAAACGCCGGAGGCGTCAGGGGGATGAAGTACGGGGTCACCCGCGACTTCGTCCAGGGGCTGGAGGCGGTCCTGCCGGACGGCGAGGTGATACGCATCGGCGGCAAGATCGTCAAGAAATCCACGGGGTACGAGCTCATCGACCTCATCATCGGCTCAGAGGGGACCCTCGCTGTCGTCACCAAGGCTACGCTGAGGCTGGTCCCAAAGCCGAGGCACACAGCCCTCGTCTACGTCCCCTTCGATTCGACTAGGTCGGCGGCCCAGGCCGTCTCTGAGATGGTCCGGAGGAAGGTGGTCCCCTACGCTCTGGAGTATATGCCGCGCCACGCTGTGCTTACGGCGGAGCGATACCTGGGGTGGAGCCTACCCGACCACGACCACCCGGCCTACCTGCTCATCGGGGTTGAGGGGAACAGCATGGATGAGGTGGATGGGGCGCTGGAGACAGTCGGCGAGGTCTGCTTGGAGATGGGGGCCGTCGACGCCTACGTGGCGGACACCCAGGCCCGGCAGCAGCAGCTCTGGGAGGCCCGGAAGTGCCTCTTTGACGCCTACAAGGCCTTCTGGGAGATCGACGAGGTCGACATCTGCGTCCCCCGGAGCCGGATCCCGGACTACATCGAGGGGGCCGAGGAGGTAGCGGAACGCCACGGCGTCCTCATCGTGAACATCGGCCACGCCGGCGACGGGAACGTCCACAGCATCATCGCAAGGGGCGAACTGGCGGAGGACAAGTGGCGAGAGAAACTGGACGCTGTCATCGCCGAACTCATCGAAATCGGCCTGAGCCTAGGCGGGACCGTCTCGGGGGAGCACGGCGTCGGCTACACGAAGAAGCAGTACCTGCCGATGCAGGTCGGTCGAACCCAGGTGGAGCTGATGAAGGCCGTCAAGAGGGCCTTCGATCCCTGCAACATCCTAAACCCGGGGAAGGTCTTCGACCTCTAGAACTCCCTGTAGGCCTCTGCGAGTGGGTGGCCTATGCAGCTCAGGCTGAAGGCCTTGTACCAGCCGAAGGGCGACTTGTGCACCTCTATTCCCTCCTCCGCCAGGCGCTCCCCCAGCCTTTTCAGGAACCCCTTGGCCAGCCGGGCGGAGCCAAGGCTCTTCGACAGATGCGCATAGGGGTAGAGGAGGACGCGGCTGCACCTGAGCCGTGAGGTGTCGACCTTCAGGTTCTCTATGAACCCTTCGATGATCTCCTCGACTCTAGGCTCGTCCTTCTTCTCGAAGCAGATGAGGCAGACGAGGACGTCCTCGAGGTGGTCCTCCCTCGGTTCTGGAGGCTGCTCGGCGACGGGCGTCTCCTTCCGGATCTGGTAGCTGAACTCCGAACAGTGGAGTTGGAGCACTCTCATGGAACACACCACTGTTTAAACCCTATAAAAGGGTATTAGATGTTTTTCATCGTCTGCAGCCCTCGACTGTCGGCTCTCTTGTCTGATAGATCCAATCTAATCACGAGGTCTAAACCGCTTTCAACATAGAGAGAAGGATAGGCGCGTAGGTGAGGATGGCACCTCCAGCAGCTACAGAGGCTATCTGGCCGCCGACGTTGGCAGCCAGAGCCTGAGGCAACAACCAGTTGTCAGGGTCCTCCTCTCTCCCGAGGAGATGGGCAGTCCGGGCGGCCATGGGGAAAGCAGAGACACCGCAGGCGCCGATGAGGGGATTGACCCTGCCGCTGGTTAGGATGCAGGCGGCCTTGGCGAACAGGAGCCCCAGGGCGAGAGCCGAGACGAAGGCGACAAGCCCAAGGGAAAAGACCGTGAGGGTCGTCGGGTTCAGGAACGCCTCAGCCCTCATGGTCCCGCCTATGGAGAGGCCGAGGAGGAGGGTGACGATGTTCGCCAGCTCGTTCTGGGCCGCCTCTGAGAGGCGCTTGACGACTCCGCTCTCCCTCATCAGGTTCCCCAGCATCAGGCACCCCATCAAGGGGGCCCCCTGGGGGGCCAGCAGGCTGGAGATGAGGAAGATGGCGACGGGGAAGGCGACCCTGACAGGGCGAGGCAGCTCCGCTGAGGAGTGTTCCATCCTCACTCGGCGCTCGCGACCGGTGGTCAACAGCCTCGACAGGGGGACCTGGAGCAGGGGCACCAGAGACATATACGAGTAGGCGCAGACCGCCACGGGTCCCAGAAGGCGTGGAGCGAACCGCTGGGCGACGAATATGGCGGTGGGCCCGTCCATAGCCCCTATGATGCTGATGCTGCTCGCCTCGAGGGGGGCGAATCCGAGAGCCAGCGCGAGGTTGAGGGTGACGAAGATGCCGAGCTGGCCGGCGGCGGCGAACACCAGCAGCGTCGGTCGCCTTATGAGGCCTGAGAAGTCGCACATGGCGCCTATGCCGATGAATAGAAGGGAGGGGAGCAGCTCTGTCTCGATGCCGTAGACTCGGAGGATGTGGAGGATGCCCCCTGGCTCGGCGAGACCGGCGAAGGGGATGTTCGCGAGGACCGCTCCGAAGCCTATGGGGAGCAGCAGAAGAGGCTCATACCTCTTGGCGACTGCGAGATAGACAAGGACGAGGCCGACCCCAACCATGAGGAGGCTTCCGGCGAAGGCCCACACGGCGCATCCAACCGACTACGAGATGAGGATCAGCTTCTCGCCCCGGCCCACCTGCTGCCCAGTATCGACGTAGACCTCCTTGACGACACCGCCCATGGGGGCGTAGACCTCGTTCTCCATCTTCATCGCCTCCAGCACCAGCAGCACCGACCCAGCCTCGACATGGTCGCCGACACCCACTCTGACTTCAGAGACGACCCCAGGTAGGGGCGCCATGATCAGTCCCTCACCTTCCGCCCGAACCATCTCCTCAGCCCGTTTAGGGGCTGCAGCTACCGGCCGCTCAGCCGAAGACGCCTCGCCCATGCGAGCCGCCTCGATCTCCTCGACATCGACGATGAAGGTCTCCCCATCCACCGTCACCTTGAACCTACGTTTCATCGAAACCGCTCTCCCTCCATCATCAATGCTTCGATCTTTGCAACGGCTGACCAGCGAGACTCCGCTGGAACTCTGAGCCGGGGATGTCGATCTCCATCAAGGCCCATGTAGTAGTGGACCGCGGCTGTCGCTGCCAACCTCGCAAGTTTTCGTCGGTCGGGGTGAGGTGTCCCTGCCCGCCTACTGATGAGCCTCAGCAGCACCTCGCACGCGGCCACCACGGCGAGGAAGGTGATGAACACGACGGCGATGCCGATAAGCGACATGTAGACGCCGAAGACGAGGGACACCGTGATCAGCCCATCCTACCATCGCCAAGACACGATTTAAAATTATGCAAAGACATACTAAACTGCCCACATATACATATCAGGACCCCATAAAGTCTTTATAATAGAATCTTAGACGGGAATGTTTTTTTCTGTAGACCTCTAATTATTATCGGAGACTGAATCCAGGCTTGCAATGGCGTATCAGAAGACCTGGGCGGATCCCATCGACCCAGGAGGCGGCTAGGGCCTTCTTCGAGGCGGGTTCAGCCGAGGGGACGGTCGTAATCGCCCAGGCTCAGACGGAGGGGAGGGGGCGCGAAGGCCGGGTATGGCATTCTCCCTCGGGTGGCCTCTATATGACCGCGGTGCTTCGGCCCGTGGGAGGCGTCGGCCTCATCCCCTTGATGGCGGGGGTGGCTGTCGCAGAGACGATTATAGTCGACCTTGGGGTAGAGGCTAGGCTGAAGTGGCCGAACGATGTCCTTGTAGGTAAGAGGAAGGTCGGTGGCATCCTCGCGGAGACTGCTTGGTCCCAAGGCGAGGCAAGGCATACGCTCCTGGGGATCGGGGTCAACCTCAACAACCAGCTTCCCCCAGACCTGCCTGAGGCCACCACTCTTTTGGCCGAGCTGGGTGAAGAGGTAGACATCGAACAGTTTCTGTACGACCTGCTGGAGAGGCTGGGCCAACGCTTCAGGCTCTTGGAGAGAAAGCCCAGCAGGATACTGGATGCATGGAGAGCGTTGTCCTCCACCTTGGGGAGGCGTGTCGAGGTCGTGGTCGATTCGGGGGAGAAGATTCAAGGCGTCGCCGTCGACATCGATCAGGATGGGGTCCTCCTCCTCGATACGGGCTGCGGGAGGAGAGGGGTCGTCTCGGGGAGCCTCAAGGAACGTTACCGTTAAGTTATGAGCCGCACAGGCTTTACTGAAGACTATGAAGGCATCCACAGACAGCATCGACCATTCGATGTCGCATCTCTTCTCTAGGGCAGTGGGGAGGCTGATGACCCTGGTGAAGGGCGAGGGCGTCTACGTGTGGGATGCTGAGGGGAACCGCTACATCGACGGGAGTTCAGGCCCCGTCTGCGTCAACATCGGCTACGGCGTGGAGGAGGTGGCTGACGCCGTCGCTAGGCAGATGAAGGAGATCGCGTATGCCCACAGCTCCCGCTTCACCGCAGAGTCGGTCTTGGATTGCGCAGAGAAGCTGGCCCGCTTCACCCCTCCCAGCCTCAACCGGGTCTTCTTCTGTTCAGGTGGCTCCGAGGCGACGGAGGCCGCGGCCAAGATGGCCCGCCAGTACCACCTAGAGCAGGGCGACGCCTCCCGGTACAAGGTTGTGGCCCGGTGGCAGAGCTACCACGGCAACACGCTGGGGGCATTGTCGATGTCAGGGAACATTGCGAGGCGCCGCAGGTACGAGCCCATGCTCATCGACTTCCCCCACATCCCTCCGGCTTACTGTTACCGCTGCTGGTTTGGGAAGACCCGTGACAGCTGTGACCTCGACTGCGCGTGGGCCCTGGATAGGGAGATCAGGGTTGTCGGTTCCGAGTACGCCTCCGCTTTCATCGCCGAGCCCGTCGTCGGCGCTACTCTCGGGACCGTCCCCGCCCCCGACGGCTACTTCCAGGTGATTCGGGAGATCTGCGACGAGCACGGCGTCCTGTTCATCGCCGACGAGGTGATGACCGGCTTCGGCAGGACGGGCAGAAACTTCGGCATCGAGCACTGGGGCGTCGAGCCGGACATCATTGCGACTGCGAAGGGCCTCTCCAGCGGCTACCTCCCCCTGGGCGCAGTCGTCGCCTCCGACAAGGTCTACGAAGCCTTTGGGGACCCCTTCGCCCACGGCCACACCTATGGAGGCCACCCCGTCGCTTGCGCCATCGGCGCCGCCGTCATAGACTACATCGAGAAGCACAAGCTGGTCCAGAGGTCCGCGGAGCTGGGATCGTACCTCCTCAAGCGGCTTGAGGCGCTCCACGACCATTCCTCGGTGGGCGATGTCAGGGGTCTTGGCCTCTTCGCGGGCGTCGAGTTCGTCAGGGACAAGGAGTCGAAGGAGCCGTTCCCGCCCAAAGCCAAGTTCAGCCACAGGGTGCTGGAGCGTTGTATGGGAAACGGCCTCCTCGTCTACCCCATGATGGGGACGGTCGACGGTGTGAGGGGCGACCACATACAGGTCGCGCCGCCCCTCGTGGTGACCCGCCCCCAGATAGATGAGATCGTGGGGCTCCTGGAGAGGTCGATAGCCGAGGCGGAGGGGGAGGTCCTCAGAATCTTCGGAGGCGCATCCATGTGAGGTGAAGCCATGGTCAACATCTCCTATCTACCGGCTAAGGAGCTCATAATCCTGGAGATGGTGGAGTACGAGCTCAGGGAGCTAGCCGAGACCTGTGCACTGCTCATCGAGGCTGGGCGGCCGGTGATCCTGAACTGGGCGGAGGGCGTCGTCTTCCACCACACGCCGCTGCCCTTCAACACCAAGGAGCTAATGAAGGAGCGGATGAAGGGGCGCATCTACTGGGCGAGTGTCATCTACGCCGAGATGCCCGAACACACGCCGGTTATCAAGGTCGGCACAAGAGACATCCCAGTACTGGCCACCCCCAATCCCGTTCTGAAGCAGGTGGCCCGATGGATGAAGGAGCGGCTTGGACGCGAACGACCTTAAGCCAGCCTGGTCAAATCACATCCTCTCAACGGGCTATCTTAACGCAGTTCACGACGAGAATGCGCATCAGCTTCTCCGGTTCATCCCATAAGCTTAAGGATGGTGCTGGTAGTCGTCGTAGCCGTCCAATGCCCATATTTTTAAAAGCGAAGAGGGATTCCAGTATAGGATTCGGAAGGGACGCTGGATGAGGGACAAGGCGATCTCAAAAATCTTCGAGGAGGCCAGTTCTGAGGGCCGGAACTTCCTCTTCGAGCACGAGGCGAAAAGTCTTTGCTCCCTCTACGGCCTCCCAATCACGAGGTTCGTGGTCTCTAAGACGGAGGAGGAGGCTGTGGACGCGGCCAGGGAGATCGGGTTCCCTGTCGTCCTGAAGATCGTGTCCCCCCAGGTCCTCCACAAGTCGGATGCGGGTGGGGTCCTAATCGACATCGGGGACGAGGACCGGGTGCGGGCGGGTTACAACAGGATCCTAGAGAACGTGAGGGCGAAGGTGCCCGACGCCGAGATCACGGGCATCCTCGTACAGGAGATGGCCCCCAGCTCCACCGAGGTCATCGTCGGCTCCACCAAGGATCCGACCTTCGGCCCCACCATAATGTTCGGCCTAGGCGGCATCTTCGTCGAGATCCTGAGGGATGTCGCCTTCAGGCTTGCGCCTATCACCCAGGCAGATGCCGAGGAGATGATCAGGGAGATCAGGTCCTACAAGATTCTGGAGGGCGCCCGGGGGATGCCGAGGGCCGACCAGGAGGCGATAGCGGAGATCCTCCTGAACACGTCGAGGATGCTGGTGGAGTGCCCTGAGATCAAGGAGCTAGACATGAACCCTGTGCTCGTCTACGAGAAGGGCGCCAAGATCGTCGACGCACGTATCATCCTAGATTAAGCGGGTGCTCACTCGCCCGCCAACCACTTTTTGAAGCCCCTGACTTCCATGAAAGCTAAGAGCGCCACCCACCCCAGCGTAGAAGCCATGACGATGGTGGAGCCGTTTCCGTTGGTTAAGAGGTTAAGGACTTCAGCGGACGCCGTCCACAACCCTTTGACGGACTCGGTGACGAAGGCGGGGGCTGAGGGGTGGGAGACTCGGGCCTCGGCGGGGGAGGAGGTCTCGTCGAAGGCTTCGTCCTCGTAGAGGTAGTGCACCGTCGCGGGGCGGAGGGTATAGACGCCGCCTGAGCCCAGCCTTACGGTATAGGTCAGGGTCCTCGACTCCCCCGGCTCCAGAACCCACCACGTCTCCTTCGTGGACCCGGAGACGATTTCGGCGCTCATCTGGTAGCCGAGGACGGTTTCGCCGTCGTCGACCGCCACCTCCTCCATCGGATAGTTGTCGTTGTTCTTTACGGTGACGGTGACCTGAACCTCGCCGTTGGTCGACGCCGTCGGAGGCGTCACCTCCTTGGAGACCTGGACGTCCAGAGGCAGCAGAGCGGAGAAGGTGACCCCAAAGTAGGAGCGGTCGAGGAGCGAGCCCGGGGACGCCACCGTCAGCGCTACCCTCTGAGCCAGTTCTTGGAATATCTCCTCGAACCCGGGGTCCGTGAGGTGCGCCGTGGTGACTAGCTTGACCACCTGCCCTTCCTCAAGGGTCTGGTTCGGCGCGACGATCAGCAGGTTGGAGAGGTTGGCGTCGGACGAGAAGCTGACTGGAGGCTCCACCCCGAGGAGGCGGAGCAGGTCGAAGCTGTGGGCGTTGGGCGGGGATTCGACGCCCCTCTCCCAATATAAGAGGCAGCCTGAGAAGCCCAAAGGGGCGTCGAACGACGGCAGAATGAGGCTGCTGACGTTGAGTCTGTCCAGCTCCTCCAGAGGCATGTATCTGCCCAAGGCAGCCAGGTTGATGAAACCCGCGAACATTATCGCCCCGTCCGCGGACTCAGAGTTCTCCCCGGGGATCAGCCTACCGTTTCTGTAAGCCTCCTCCACCACCTCGGCTAGTCCGCCCCGCTCGACCCCGAACAGGTTGAGGTAGGCTTCCGCCAAATCCCTGAGTTCATCCGGCGATTGATATACGACGACGGAGATCTGGGGAGTCTCATCATCGTCTTCCTCGGCCAGGGGCGGGCTGAGGGCTATAAGCTGGCTGAGCCTTATCCCGAAGGCGTCGGAGAAGGCCGGCGAGATGCATCCAGCGCGCTCAGCTGCCACCTCAGACGGGACGTCGACGTAGACCATGATGAGGGCGGTGGGCGGAACGAGGTTGAATAGGGAGCTTACGTCGAATCCCTCCGTCATGTTATATATGTCGGGGATGGCGTCAAGTATGGAATCCTGCGTAAGGATCACGGTGGCCAGCAGCCCTTCAACACCGGTGCTCTCCATATTGAAGCCGCCAACGGACATCTCACTGTCGAGGAAGAGGGCTGCGACATAGGCGCTGCCCCGATCGTCGACGAAGCCGAGGAGGTTCTCGGAGAAGTAGCCTCCGTCCGAGGCTCCGATGCCGAGGGGAACAGTGAAGACGCATACGGATAGCAGGACGAGGATGATGGGGAGGACTCTTGTGGGGGCGACCGTCGTGAGGGTGTTCGAACTAGGTTTGGACTTACCCCCAAGCTTGATCCTCAACGACTCAGACCAAGGCGTGAAGCGCCTCTCCACCCTCTTCCCCACCTCGGCGCCAACAAGAGCGGCTAAACATACGATGACGATCTTCTCGGCGAAGTCGATGAGGAGGGGGGTGATCACCTCCCTAACGAGGCCTTGGAACGCATCGGGGCCGCCTGACTCCATAAGGCCTGGCAGCGATTCGATGAGCCTTCCAATGATGGGGGCTTCCGCGAGCTTGGCCAGCGACAGACCTCGGGGCAAGGGTGGCAACAAGCTGAAGGGGTTCTGTGAGCCCACTATCGGCCCCAGCTCCGACACCTTCTGGATGATGCCGTAGATGGAGGCGGCGAGGATCGACAGGAAGAAGAGGAAAACAGAGACCATGGTGCCTGCAGCGCCAACCCTGCGCCGGATAATTAGGCCGCCAAGGAAGGCGACGCTGCCCCACAGGGCTGAGAGCATGATGAACCTGAGAGGGTTGCCGAAGAGGAGGAAGGCGGACATGAGCGCCGCAAGCAGAGGCGAGCCGAAGAGGGGGCCGAGCCAGTCGGCGATCAGCAGAAATGCCGGGTCTAGGAACACGTAGCCTAGTGTAAACGCAAGAAATATGCCCAGGAAATACGCTACAGTTTTCCTCAACCTTTTACACCGACACCGTTTAGGGGCTTCATAAACTGATAAAAATTATCTATTAAGAGTCCATACGTTCGTCAATGCTTTAAGTCGAAGAACCCCTATATGGATCTCCGGTGAATCGTTTGCTGAGTATAAACAAACTGGCCTATAAGCTGGTTGAGGAGCTGCTGGCTGAACCCGAATACTACGGCGTCACGGTGGAGAGGCTCCCTTCGGGGGCGACGGTCATCGACACAGGCCTCAAAGCGCCCGGCGGATATGAGGCGGGCCTTATGACGACGAGGATCGCCATGGGCGGCGCCGGAACCGCATCCCTCGGCTATGCAGACTTCCGAGGCCTAAAGCTGCCGACGGTCGTCGTCTCAACTGACCACCCGGCCATCGCCCTCTTCGGCGCCCAGCTCGCAGGGTGGCGGATAAAGACGGATGGGTACACCGCCGACGGCTCCGGACCGGCGAGGGCGCTGGCTTTGAAGCCGAAGAAGGTTTTCAGGAAGATCGAGTATCAGGATGAGGCGGATGTGGCCGTTCTCCTGCTCGAGACAGACAGGAAGCCGCCGGATGAGGCCGCCCTCTTCGTCGCCGAGGCGTGTGGGGTGACACCTGAGAACGTGTATCTGCTGCTGACCTCGACAACCTCCATGGCCGGTATGGTGCAGATCTCCGGAAGGGTCGTTGAGACCGGGCTTTTCAGGCTCGATGTACTCGGGCTGGACCTAAAGAAGGTGCTTTACGGCGTCGGACACGCGCCGATCATGCCCGTGCACAGCGATTGGGGGAAGGCCATGGGCCGGGCGGAGGACGCCCTCACCTACGGCGGCGTAACCAGCTACGTTGTCGACGAGGAGGACGAGACCCTCGAGGAACTCTCGAAAAAGGCCCCGTCTTCTAACTGTAAGGATTATGGGAAGACATCGTACGAGATCTACAAGGCCGTCGACTTCGACTTCACGCAGATCGACCCAGCGCTCTTCGCCCCCGCTGTTGTGACGCTGACCAGCGCACGGACAGGCTCCACCTTCACCGGTGGCGAGATAAACACAGAGGTTCTCAAGAGCTCCATCCGAGACTGAGAAACTCTTATCCTTCCTCTTCAGCCCGTAGTTGCCACACCCAGCTTTCGGAAGATCTCTCTATTCGCCTTAAGGTTCTTTAGGAATTAGATACTCTTTTGTCATATCGAGCCATAACACTAGACCTTTCCAGCTCCCAAAGGGGGCGTAAAATTCCTCGATTTCCTCGTCTGAAGCTGCTTCACCTTCCTTATGGATCTGGGCGAACCTCTTCCTAAGCCAGCTATCCAGGGCGAGAAAATCGTATCTCCCCAGCAGCTTCAAGATGTGGTCTGCCGCATAATCGCCCACGCCCTTTATCTTCATAACCTCCCGTTTAAGGCTTGCAGAATCCAGAGAACTGTTCTTCCAAGCCTCAACGTCGAGTTCTCCTTCAACTATCTTTCGAGCCAGTTCTATGAGGTAGGGGCTACGGTAGCCCGCCTTTATCTCCCTTCTAATGAACTCCTCGGTTTTCGAGGCCATCTGCTGAGGGTTTGGAAACGTGTACAGTTCTCCGGAGAAATTTTCACCTATTCTCCTACAGAGCCTGCTTGAGATAGCCTTGGTGAGGGCCCAGCTGCAGTTTGTAGAGCAGATGGTTTTCACCACGTCTTCGAAGACTGTGGGGCTTCGAATAGAACGCCCAGCGCCTATCTCACTCACCCACCTAAACTCAGGATACTCTTCAAGCAGCGTATAGAGAGCCGAAAGGTCCTCATCCAACCTTAAACAGGTCTCTACGATGCTTTCAAGTTCTTCAACATCGGTGCTATCCAGCTCCTCGCGAGATTCAACAACGATGGTGAGTGCAACCCTCTCCTTCTGCATTATTTTAGCATGAACGATTTTTCCGATTGTTAGCCTCTGAACGCGAGATAAGGTCTGCTTTTCCTCTTCAAACGAGAAAGGCGCCAGTCCACACCAACCGCTGCTCCAAACGGTAAGCCAAAAGTTGAAATCCTTCGGAACAATGTAGGGTATGCTCTGCTTCAGAGGCTTCAAATCCTTTCGATGTGAAGGTTGTAAAGTTTGTAATAATAACTCTTCCTCATCTTAGGAGAACTGCTCATAAGCCTTAAGTCAGGTATCTCAATAGAATAGTGAGATCCGAGGGTTAAGTTCTATGAAGAAAGTAGAAGTCCTTCTCATAAGTGGCCGCACCACGGATCAGGGAAGGGGCCTCGAGGTGGGAAAAACCTCGGAGCAATACTTCAACAGCGTCGCGGTCATCGAATTGAGCGCCGCCGACTCGGACGCGCTGGGGTTGGGGGACCGCGACCTCGTGGAGGTCGCGACGCCTCACGGCTCAGTGGTTGTCAGGAGCCGGAGGTCCGAAGGCCTCGACGCGGGTGTGGCCTTCTTCCCCTACGGGCCCTGGGCCAACCAAGTTTTCGGCTCTCACACCGGTGGCACGGGCATGCCGTCGTTCAAGGGTGTCAGGGCGACCGTCGGAACAGCTGAGGGGAGGGAGGTCCCGACCTTGATGGAGCTCGTTGAGGCGCTGAGGGGCGAGGGCTGATGGCTGTCTACAGAGATGTCGTCTGCCCCTTCTGTGGGTGCCTCTGCGACGACCTCGAGATCACCGTCGAAGGGAACAGGGTTGTCAAGACCAGGAACTCGTGCGCCATCTCCATGTCGAAGTACATGAACCATGAGGAGAACAGGATAGCGGCACCGACGGTTGAAGGGAAACCCGTCACCTTAGGCGAGGCGGTGGAGGCGGCGGCTGAGATCCTAGCTTCGGCTCGGAGGCCCCTCATCTATGGGTTGAGCTCGACCGAGTGCGGCGCCATCGCGAAGGCGGTGGAGCTGGCCGAGCTCGTCGGAGGCATCGTCGACAACACCTCCTCTGTCTGCCACGGGCCAACCATCCTAGCCCTCCAGGCGGTGGGGGAGTCGAAGTGCACCCTCGGCGAGGTGAAGAACCGGGCGGACCTCGTCGTCTTCTGGGGGTCCAACCCGACTGAGGCTCACCTCCGCCATCTTCTCCGCTACTCCGGGATGCCAAGGGGGCTATACACGCAGAAAGGACGGAAAGGTCGATACCTCGTGGCTGTCGACGTCCGGGAGACCAGGATGAAGCGGGTGGTCGACCTCTTCCTCAAGATCAACCCTAACGGCGACTTCGAGCTCCTCTCCACCCTCAGGGCCGCCGTCAGAGGCTGCAAAATCCAGGCGGACACCGTCGCCGGCATCCCACGGCAGCAGATCATCGAGCTTGCCGAGAGGATGAAGGGGGCTAAGATGGGTGTCATCTTCTTCGGTCTCGGCCTCACCCAGAGCGATGGGAGGCATATGAACATCGACGCCGCCGTGGGCCTTGTCGCCGACCTCAACCACCACACCAAGTTCGTGTTGATCCCGATGCGGGGGCACTACAACGTCGCGGGCGCCAACACGGTGACCACCTGGCAGACGGGCTACCCCTACGCCGTCGACTTCAGCAGGGGCTACCCCCGGTACAACCCTGGCGAGTACACCTCTGTAGACCTTTTAGCCTGCGGGGAGGCGGACGCCGCCGTCGTGGTAGCCTCCGACCCTGCCGCCCACTTCCCCGCCGACGCGGCTAAGCATCTGACAAAGATTCCAGTCGTCACCCTCGACCAGAAGGTGAATATGACGACCATGCTTAGTACGGTGGTGTTCCCCGTCGCAACGGCTGGCGTCGAGGCGGAGGGGACGGCCTACCGGATGGACGGCGTCCCCATCAGGCTGAGAAAGGTCGTCGAGCCCCACGAGGGCGTCCTGCCTGACGCCGAGGTTCTCCAGATGATAATAGACAAAGTCAGGAGCATTAAGGAGGAGATGTGAGATGCGGGACCTGATCGTTAAAGGCGGCTATGTGTACGACCCGCTGAACGGCGTCGACGGCGAGAGGAAGGACATCCTCATCAGCGGAGGGAGAGTGGTAGAGAAGCTGAACGAGCGGGAGGCGAAGGTCATCGACGCCTCCGGGATGGTGGTGATGCCAGGCGGCGTCGACCTCCACAGCCACATCGCCGGCTCCAAGATAAACATCGGTCGAACGATGCGACCCGAGGATCACAGAAAGGACCCCGTCCCCCGCACCCGGCTGACCCGAGGCGGCGTCGGCTACTCCTGTCCTTCGACTTTCGTCACGGGCTATCGGTACGCCCAGATGGGGTACACCTCGGTGATGGAGGCGGCGATGCCTCCGTTGGGGGCCAGGCATGTCCACGAGGAGCTCAACGACACCCCAATCTTCGACAAGGCCGCCTTCCCCCTCTTCGGGAACAACCACTTCACGCTGAAGTACGTGAATGAGGCCGACATGGAGATGCTGAAGGCGTTCATCGCATGGTTGCTGAATGCGACCCGGGGCTGGGCTGTCAAGATCGTCAACCCAGGCGGCGTGGAGAACTGGAAGTGGGGGAGGAACGTCGCCGGCCTAGACGACCTCGTCGACAACTTCGAGGTCTCGCCACGGCAGATCATTACCAGCCTGGCTAGGGCGAACGAGGAGCTTGGGCTGCCTCATACGATTCACCTACACTGCAACAACTTGGGCGTCCCCGGCAACTACGAGACTACCATCAAGACCATGGACGCCGTGAAAGGCGTAAAACCCAAGGACGGAAGAAAGTCCACCGTCCACGTCGTCCACGTCCAGTTCAACGCCCTAGACGGCGACAACTGGGGGAACGTCCGGTCGGGCGCGGCGAAGATCGCAAGGTATGTGAACGCCCATCCTCATGTCACCCTCGACCTCGGCCAGGCGATATTCACGGACACGACGACGATGACAGGGGACGGCCCCTGGCAGTTCAGGCTCCACAACCTCACAGGGAACAAGTGGGTCAACAGCGACGTTGAGATGGAGGCCGGTGCAGGCGTCGTACCCTACACCTTCCGGAAGGACAACCCAGCCAACGCCATCCAATGGGCCATCGGCCTCGAACTCGCCCTACTCATCTACGACCCCTGGAGGGTCTTCATGACGACAGACCACCCCAATGGCGGCCCCTTCACCTTCTACCCCAAGGTCATAGCGTGGCTAATGAGCCGGAAGGCCCGAACCGAGACGATGCTCGAAGCCCACAAGGCCTGCATGAGACGGACAACCCTCGCGGGCATCTACCGCGAATACGACTTCGGGGAGATAGCGACCGTGACCCGCGCAGCCACGGCCAAAGTCCTAGGGCTCGAGTCTAAGGGTCAGCTGGGCCCGGGGGCGGACGGCGATGTCTCCGTCTACGACATCGACCCGACTGAATGGAGGCCGTCTATGTACGAGCAGATCGAGAAGGCCTTCTCGAGGGCGGCTTACACCATCAAAGGCGGAGAAGTTGTGGTGAAAGACGGGGAGGTGGTTGCCACGCCCCTAGGGACGACCTTCTGGGTCGATGTAAAGGTGCCTGAGGCGGCGGAGACGGAGCTTATGAAGGATCTGGAGACCGAGTTCAAGAGCCACTACACCATCAGCTTGGCGAATTACCCGGTTCAGGATGAGTACCTGCCCGTGCAGGAGCGGGTGGCCGTCGACGGGAGGAGAGGATGGTAGATGAGCTTCAAGGTCAAAGGCGTGGAGATCGAGGACACCTTCGCCGAGGCCTTCTCCATGTGGGGGAGCAGGATCATCATCACGGCGAAGAACAGGAAGTGGGCCCACACAGCGGCGACGACCATGACAGGGTTCGCAACAAGCGTCATCGCCTGCGACTGCGAGGCCAGCATAGAGCGAGAGGTCCCCGAGGACGAGACCCCCGACGGGAGGCCCGGCACCTCGGTGATGGTCTTCGGCTTCT
>CAZWKG010000002.1:0-32488 GCA_964634705.1 uncultured Candidatus Bathyarchaeia archaeon
TGGTTGTGGCCGCGGAGGTCGAGCTCCCAGCGGACCTCCCTTATGATGTCGGCGAAGCTGCCGCGCCTCGACCCCGGCGTGTCGAGCCTGACGGCCTGCAGCCGCCGCCCGAGGGCTTCCGCGGCCATCACCGCCTCCTCCTTCTCGTCGGAGTAGGTGTCGACCAAAGCGACCCGGGGCACATCCGGCGGCATCACCTCGTCGAAGGCCTTCCACGCCGCGACCTGGTCGCCGAACACGATCATCAGCGCATGGGGCATCGTCCCCATCGGCTCGTCCCCGATGGCCTCCGCACCCCGCAGGCTCGAGACCCCGTCGAGGCCGCCGATGTACGCCGCCCTGTCGAGGGCCGGCGCCAGCGCTGGGTGCATCCTCCTAATCCCGAAGGCGACGACAGATTTCTTCCCCGCTGCCATCTTCACTTGGGCGGCTCGGGTCGCCACTCCCGACACCTGGCAGATGAGGCCGAGGAGGGGGGTCTCCAGGGCGCAGAAGTCGTAGTAGGCGCCCTCGATGCGTATGACCGGCTCGTGGACGCCCGCCGCGTCGACGGGATAGAATATGCTTCCCTCCGGTATCGAGTAGACGTCGACGGGGACGCCCTCGAAGAGGTGCGCGACCTCCTCAACGCCGCATAGGATCCCCCACCCCTGGCCGTCAGGCAGCCTCCCCACCGTGACCTCGGCGACGACTCGGACGCGATCCTTACCCTTAGCCTTCAGCACCTCCCTCGTCCTGACGAAGTAGATGTCGGTGGTCCGCCCCGCCTTGATCTCGTCGTCGGTGGCGATGTGGAAGGGGTTCACGCCGTTCGTCCCTCCCTGAGCAGGCCGCCCTTCATCAGCGCCTCGGAGGAGGTGACCTCAGCGCCGTACATCTGCTCCATGTAGCTGAGGCTCGCCCTCTGCGCCTCGTCCGTCGGGGCCTCGACGCCGTCCCTTGGGACGATGATGTGGTAGCCGCGGAAGAATGCGTCGGCGGCCGTGTGCTGGATGCAGATGTTGGTGACCAGCCCCGTGAGCACGATGGTGTCGACGCCGAACTCCCTCAACAGACCGTCGAGGCCTGTGGCGTAGAAGCCGCTGTACCGCCGCTTCTTGATGTGGTGGTCGCCAGCCTCAGGTTCCAGCTCATCGACGACCTGCGCGCCCTCAGAGCCTTCGACTGCGTGGCGAGGCCAGATGTCGAACTCGCGGTCGCCCTCAGGCAGATGGGCGTCTGTGACGTAGATTATGGGCACCCCCTCCCCCCGGGCATATCGGAGCAGCCCCTGGATATTCGGCACAATCCTCGCGGACCGTTCGCTCCCCAGAACGCCGGAGACGAAGTCGTTGATCATGTCTATAACCAGGATGGCAGGCTTCATATCTTTGAACCTCCTGAGCTAAACCTCTGTTGATGTTTTATTGATCCACCATATAATTCTTTAAGGCCATCAGAGAAGGTGAAAACCTTTATACATCCAGACGTTTTCAAAGTCTTTGCACTTTAGACGCCTGAGCCAATCAAGGTTGAGAGCGGGATGAGCGGAACTGGTAGGACGGTCGTTGACGCCGAGGGGCTCATCCTCGGCAGGATGGCGAGCATCGTAGCCAAGCGGCTTCTTGAGGGAGAGCGGATCGAGATCGTGAAAGCCGAGGAAGCGGTTGTCTCGGGGAAGCGGCTCCGGGTGATCAAGGAGTGGAAGGAGTTCCTCGAGGTCGGCGGCCGGGAGAGGGGACCCATCCACTGGCGGAAGCCGAACACCATCATACGAAGGACCATCCGGGGGATGCTCCCCTACAGGAAGCCCCACGGGAGGGAGGCCTTCAAGCGTCTCAGGGTCCACATCGGCGTCCCCGAGGAGCTGGCGGACTCCAATATGGAGAGCATCCCGGAGACCCGCGTCGAAAGGCTCGGCGGCAGGTATGTGACCGTCGGCGAGATCGCTGTCAACATAGGCTGGAAGAGGTAGAGACGGGGTTCAAGTAGGTTTTTATTGGAGGAGAAGGATAGGAGGGAGCGAAGCTCGATGTCGACAAAGCGGAAGACGCTGCTGGTGACAGGCAAGAGGAAGACCTCTAAGGCGAGGGTCCTCATCACGGAGGGGAAGGGGCGGATCCGCATCAACAACACCCCCGTCCACCTATATCAGCCCAGGATAGCGAGGGACAAGGTGCTGGAGCCCCTCATGCTTGCCGGCGAAGTCGCCAAAAAGGTCGACATCAGGGTCAAAGTCGAAGGCGGAGGCTTCATAAGCCAAGCCGAAGCCGTAAGGATGGGCATCGCCCAGGGTCTCGTCAAGTGGTCCAGGAGCAAGAGGCTCAGAAACATCTACCTCGAGTACGACAGGCCCATGCTGGCAGGAGACGGGCGCCGCAAGGAGCCAAAAAAGTTCGGAGGCCCCGGCGCAAGGAGTAGAAAACAGAAGTCGTACAGGTAGCCGACATCGGAAGGCATACTCATGGTCAGGATGATCTCATCAACCGTCAGGCGCGGAGCCAAGATAAGGACGGGGAAGGGGTTCTCCCTTGGCGAACTCGAAGAGGCTGGGCTTAGTGTCGGCGAGGCCCGTCACCTCAGCGTCCCCGTCGACCTCAGGCGGAGCACGAGCTATGCTGAGAACATCGAGAGGCTCCAAGCGTGGATGGAGGAGGCGGAGAGGGAGGGTTTCAGGGTTCACCGCCCGAGGCAGTCCTCGAAGGGCCAGCGAGGGCGCGCCTACAGGGGGCTGACCAGCTCGGGTAAAAAGATGAGAGGCCTAAAGAAAGCCTGAAGGCCGGGCGCATCAGTTCAGCTTATCAAGGGCGCTCTGCATCCTATCAAAGACTTCGTTGATAATGACCTCGCTAGTGGCTATGCACATGCGGAGGTAGCCATCCCCCCGAGGTCCGTAATGGGTGCCTGCGGTGAAGCGGAGCCGAGCCTCCTCGAACATATGCTTCTCAAGCTCCTCGCTGGTCACACCGTAGTCGAACCTGGGGAACATCAGGTAGGTGCCCTCTAGCTTGGGGCAGGTGACACCCGGAGTCTCATCGAACCTCTTCTCGCAGAGGGCCCTGATCTTGTGGAGGTGCTTCATCACGTCCGCCCTCCACCACTCCAAGGTGTCGTCGAGCATCACCGGAGCGGCAGCCCTCGCCAGGGTCGAGGTTCCCCTGAAGACCCCGTTGGCGAGCTTCCTGAGGCGCTCCATCATCTCCTTGTTCGTCGCGCAGAGGTAGCCCATCTGGAGGCCGGCTACGCCGTAGGTCTTGGAGAAGCCCCAGCTCGTCAATGTCAGGTCGGCGATTTCAGGGCCCCGCGATGCCAAGGTTATGTGCCTCCTATCGTCGAAGACGATATCCTCCCAGAGCTCGTCGACCATGACGGTGATTCCGTTGTCGACGGCGACGTCCGCTACGCCCTTCAGCTCCTCCTCGGTCATCACCCTTCCGCAGGGGTTGTGTGGGTTGCAGACGAACATGAGCTTAGTCCTCTCGGTCACCAGCTCCTTCAGCCTCTCGACGTCGAACCTGTAATCCTCCTCCATCTCCAGCGGCCAGTAGACCGGCTTCGTGGCCGTTACATCAGTGGCTCTGACGAAGGGGGAGTACATCGGGTCGGTGACGACCACCTCGTCGCCGGGCTTACAGGCGTACCTGACGGCGAGCCACATCGCGGGTATCACCCCCTGAGTTATCATGAGGTCGTCGGCCGTCGCCTTCAGCCCGTTCCGCTTCACGATCTTGACCGCTATCGCCTCCCTGGCCGGTTGATCGGTGTTGTAGAAGAGGTCCTCGTCATGGACGGCGTTCAGCAGCGCCCTCTTGATCGCAGGCGCGACGGGGAAATCGGGGTCTGCAAGCCACAGGGGGATGACGTCGGGTGGGTCCCGATGCCACTTTATGCCGGGTGCAGCGACCATTCCTTCGATGGTCGCGGAGTTGAAAAACTCTTCTCGGATCATCTTAGACCACTATCGGATCCTTAGGAGACCTAGAGTGCTAATAAGTATTTTAATGCAAGTCGAATGGGTAGCCGAAGTGGGTCTCTCCGGGTGGCATATCTTCACCACATCCAATATCGGAAAGATATATATCAAGGTTATAAGGCGGCTAAAGAAGGAAGGATAGAACACTTGATAATACTTATCTATTTTGACTGGTTTGGCAACAGGACCGAGTTTAAGGAGTATAATGAGAAGATTAAACAGGCGTGCGAAAAATTCGGCGTCCGCTATTTAGGGTTATATGGTCCTATGAGTGTGAAGTGGAACTATGTCAGCATTTTCGAAGCGGATAGCTTCGACGGGTTTCTAGAGATGGGGAGGCAGGTCACCCCCCACCCGAAGATGCCCCACCACATAGCAGAGATACTTTTGCCACAAAAGATCTAAATCACCCCTCTGTCGAACTGATACGGCGCCGCCTGCAAGGCCTCGCATGGAAAGAGGCCCTAGCATTTCTCATGACGTTAGGTGTGCTCCCTCTTCTTCGATCCCGGCTATGAGGATCTCATGTCCAGGTGCAGCTCTGCGGAGTATTTCAGCTAGCCTCCCAGCCTGTTCAGATTCAAGGAGAGAGAAGACGACTTCACCGAACATTCCCATGGTGCACGGGACACCGGCTTCATCCGTCCTTTCAAGCACCGCCCTCAACCGGGGGGTGATGAGGCCCACGTGCTCCGCGAAGCGCCTTGAGAGGCGCATGAACATATCCGGACTCTGATCCCTATGGAGCTCATCTACGAACCTTCCGCCCAGCTCATTTATCCTCCGTCGGAGCTCCGGGTCTGAGAGGGCCTCCTTCGTGTGGATTGGGCCGAAGGAGAGGCAGACCGCGGAGAGACCGCAGTGCCTGAACCTCACCGTCTCCCCTATGCCGGGCGCCCCCGGTCTCACCGTCACCCCGAAGCCGCCGCTCAGCTCGGCTAGGACGGTCCCAAGCCCTGTCCTGCACTCGATCTCGGCGACATGGGCGACCTGGGCTGCCTCGATATGTGAGAGGCCCAGCTCCAAGGCCTCGTTCAGCGCCAATGCAAGGCTGAGGGCGCCGCCTCCACTAGAGCCGAATCCTGCTCCGATGGGCGTCTGAATATGGTGTTCCACCCATACCCTGTGGGACTCGTCGGAGACGGAGAGCATCTTTCGAGCCACGTTCTCAGAGACTTCAGCTTCGCAAGTGACATCCCCGTTTATCGAGATGCTAACAGAGTTCCGCTCTGAGGGCTCAACCTTGACCTTAGTGCTGACTCCCAAGGTGATGGAGAACCCTGCGCCTCTCGACCCTTTCATAAGTGGATCTTCAGGCTCATCGCAGATCTGGAAGAAGCCAGTAAGGTGGCCTGGGGCGAAGGCGGAGGCTTCCCTCATGGTTCGCTCCATATTTAACCCACCGTCCATCCGATAAGGGTAATGATTTGTTTACACAACATGCAGCATGATATGTAGTTTATTAGTTCAACGACTAAATTGAAAAATCCAACCTTTAACTAGGCACTATCTAACATATGGATGAGACGCTAAGAAAGGAGCATGAGAGAGGCATCATTGAACCGTGGATGCCGTTGGTTCAATGGAAGGAATGTGCGTCGTCGGGAAATCTCTCGCTTTGAACGTCGTCCATGAACCGGAGCACGGCATCTCTGATGGTCTCGGTCAGGTAGGCGTACCTTTTGACGTGTTTAGGTTTGAAGCCTTCCTCCATGCCGAGCATATCATTGACTACGAGGACCTGTCCGTCGCAGTGGATTCCTGCGCCTATGCCTATTGTAAGGGATTTGACTGCTTCGGTGATCCGCTTGGCCAGCCGTAGGGGGATGCACTCGAGGACGATGGAGAAGACGCCGAGGCGGTCAAGCTCCAACGCGTCCTCGTAGATGCGCTCGGCCTCGTCTCTCTTCTTCCCTCTAACTTTGAAGCTCTCTGCGGTCTGCGGTAGCAGACCTACGTGCCCCATAACCTGTATCCCCGATGAAGTCAGGGCCTCCACGACGCCTTGAGGGTTCCCCTCTAGCTTTACGGCGTCTGCACCCACATCGATGAGTCTCTGCGCATTCTCCAACGCGTCCCCCACGGTGTTATACGTGTTTCTAGGCATGTCTGAGACAACCACCACCAACGCCGTCCCACGGGCAACGGCCTCGGTATGCCTCACCATGTCGAGCATAGTCACTTCCTTCGTGTCCTTATGACCGAGCACAACCATCCCAAGGCTGTCTCCGACCAATAGTATATCGACTCCAGCGGAGTCTAAAATTTTAGCCATCTGGTAGTCGTATGCTGTTAGCATCGTGACCTTCCTGACGCCCTTGAGGCGTTCCAGCTGCTCAATCTCTATTTCCTTCCCTCCATAAACCTAATCAGAGCAACCATCACGTCGTTCACGGGCGTGTCTATGCCGTGCTTCCGCCCTAACGCGGAGACTCTACCGTTCAGGAAATCGATCTCCGTCTTCCTCCCCTTGATTATGTCCTGACACATAGAGGACAGGTTCGAGTAACGGGAAACTGCTTTGGCCACTTCGTCCGCCAACGAAGGGTCTAAGACGACTCCCTCCTCGCTAGCTACTCTTATGCATTCTTCTACGATTCGGCGTCGCACCTCTTTAAGGGGTTCGGCCGCGATCTCATTATTCGAAACCCCGAAAAGCGCTGTCAAGGGGTTGATTACGCAATTCATCGTCAGCTTCCGCCAGATATCGGCATCCATCCGATCAGAAAGACGCGTCTCCAAACCGCATGAATCGAAAAGAATTTTTACCCTTTCACCGGTCGAGGTTCTTGGCAGAACGGTCTCTCCGAGAAGTTTGACCTCAATCTCGCCCGGCTCCAGTAACTCCACACCGCTAGAGGCTAAACCCCTGATTACTCCTATGCTTTGGTCGAGAAGATTCCTTACCAAATCTTCATTTCCTAATCCGTTCTGAAGGACGAGTATAACTGTATAAGGGTTCAACAGGCTCCGAATTCCTCTGATCGCCTTCTCCGAGTCCTGGGCCTTAGTTGTGAGCAAAATCAAGGTATCCTTGGAGACCTCTGTCAGATGGGTTGAGGCTCTGATGAGGAACCTCCCCTCTATCGCTCCCGAGACGATGAGACCTCTTGAGTTTACAGCGTTGACGTGTTCTCCCCTCCCGATTAGGAGTACGTCTACCCTCTTGGAGAGGAGTGTACCGTAGAAGCTTCCTATCGCACCTGCGCCGAGTACTACTACGTGTCTGAAGTCTGTATATTCATTCTCGGCCATGCAGCTGGATGTACACCCCCTTCTCCGAAAGAGCGTGCAGCCGCTCCTCCATCAATCGCATGGAGTCGGAGAGAGCTTTTTTATTGCTGAATGCGGTGACCTTTGTTCTTAACTCTTCAGCGTTCAGCCCCCTCGACTTCTTCACCTCTGAGAAAAGCAATGGCATGGCTCTGACGATGTTGTCGACTATGGTGATGGATGCAAGTTGAGCGGTTCTTGAAAGCGGGTTGAGGTCCACGGCGATCACCGTCTTACCCATCCGTCTCAGCGCCGCGGTCCTATCACCGTCCTCGAGGGGGACGAAGACGGTATCGGCGATGAGTATTCCCCGCGGGTCAACCCTCCTCCGGTCGCTGTGCACCTCATCGAGACGAGCTGAGGCAGCATCTCCGACACCCAGCACTTCCTCTGCACCTGCTTCCATTAGTAGACTTTCGATAGCTGACTCCCTCCCAGGCAGCCTGTGGAACAAGTTAACTTCAAGTTTGGCGTTTGCCACACTAGCGAGCTCCACAAGCTCTCTTGCGCATAAGGCGGCGGCGTTCCCGTTCACCGATATGACAGGCCTCTCGGCGAGGAGGAGGGCTGCGGCGGCCGCTGAGATGGCCCGCATTGCAGGGAGGGTAGTTTTCTCGCCGAGGATGTAGTCGAAGGCTTCGCCTCTTCCATGGGCTATTATACCGGCCAGCGCAACCACCCTCGTCTCAACATGCGACGTCAGCTGCTCCCTGATACGGATGGACTCCGCCCGTGGATGCCCAGATGACACATGTGTTTCGTAAGTCATAGGATCTAAACCCCTCTCTCTTTGACCCAAGCTAGGAAATATCCATACATGCACGACTGCTCATGGAGACGAGCTGAAGCTATTATCATAAATTCTCCCTCCATCCAACAGACTCGGTAGATATGGTTTAAATAGACCTTAAAGGCTACTGAAATCGACCTTCTCACCGGGGTCGACTACTGGGGCGTAGACCTTGAAAAGGTCAGTGTACTTGAGGCCTGAGCCTGTGTTAAAGAGGACGACCCTTTCACCGCGGTCCAACTCACCCTCGTCGACCATCCGCCTTAGGCCAGCGAGGGTCGCGGCGCCCTCAGGACAGGGGAAAACGCCCTCCTTCCTCGCTATCATCCAAACCGCGCTAATGATCTCCTCGTCGCTCACCGCTAGCGCCATGCCTCCGCTCTCGCGTATAGCGCGGAGGATTAGGAAGTCGCCGAGGGCTTTGGGGACCCTGAGGCCGGCGGCGATGGTATCAGCCCCTTCCCAGAATTCAGACTCCTCCTTCCCCTCCCTGTAGGCCTTGGGGATGGGGGCGCATCCCTCTGACTGGACGGAGACCATGCGAGGGCGGTCGCCCGCGATCCAGCCGAGGCGTTCGAGCTCTTCGAAGGCCTTCCACATGCCGATGATGCCGGTGCCGCCGCCCGTCGGGTAGATGATAACATCGGGCAGGGTCCAGCCCATCTGCTCCGCAACCTCCAGTCCCATCGTCTTCTTCCCCTCCACCCTGTAGGGCTCCTTTAGGGTGGTGACGGGGAACCACCCCATCTCGGCTGCGCCCTCGGCCACCATCTTTCCAGCGTCCGTGATCAGCCCCTTGACGAAGACGACCTTCGCGCCCGTGATCTGCGACTCCACGGCGTTCACCTTGGGTGCGTCTTCGGGCATGAAGACGTAGACCTCCATCCCCGCTCGTGCCCCGTAAGCGGCGATGGCTCCTGCCGCATTCCCCGCGGAGGGCATGGCTACCCTCTTGATCCCGAGTTCCTTGGCCCTGGATATGGCCGCGGAGAGGCCCCGAGCCTTGAATGTGCCGGTTGGTATGATGGCCTCGTCCTTGATCCAGAGGTCGGGTACCCCCATCTCTTCTCCGAGCCGGGGGGCGGGGGTGAGGGGAGTCCAGCCCTCGCCGAGACTGATGATGTTCCTCCTCTCCCGGACAGGGAGAAGTTCGAAATACCGCCACATGGAGGCCTCCCTGCCGGAGAGCATCCGCATCGTCAGCGCCTCGCCGACGGCGTCGAGGTCGTATCGCGCGAAGAGTGGTTTGCCGCAGGCGTCGCATACGGTCTGCACCCTTTCGGCGTCGAACCGTCTCCCACATTTTGAACATTCCAGATGCGTAAGGTAACTCATGCCAACCAGCGATCAAGAGGGGAATTGGATCTATAAAATCCTTCAGAGTCTCAAACAGAAGGTTATGGGCAGAAGTCGCATGCCTCTCCGCGTTGATGTGCCTTCCCTCGTTCCTGAGCCTAATGGATGTCTAGTTGGAGATAGCTGTAACAACTTTAGATAGCAGGCTTGATGGACGTCGAGCCTTCCTTTAAATGAAGAGGAGTGGAAGGGCTGGGCAAAGCCTTTTTAATGTATCGGCCCTTGCCCTTAATCATGTCAGAAGCTTTAGAGAAGGTAGGCGATGTCAGCCACTACTTCAGCAGGATCAGTGTCGGTGTCGTCGAGCTGACGGCGCCGCTGAAGGTCGGTGATCGCATCGCCATCAAGGGGATGACGACCAACTTCGATCAGACAGTGGAGTCCATGGAGATCGAGCATAAACGCGTCCAGGAGGCCAAGGTGGGCGACTCCATCGGTCTGAAGGTGGAAGAGCGCGTCAGAGAAGGGGACATCGTCTACAAGCTCGTTGACTGAGGGCATGGCGTAAACCCCTATACACGACAAAGCTTTTATTCTATTACTTATTCCATGGTATCCACAAGCCAATTTGAGGGGGCTTTAAATGGGGTATAGCTTTGTTCCATCCCCAGCAAGGGGGGAAACATAAATGGGGTATCGCTTTATTCACCGTTAGCGGACCCCACGAGAGAACCGACGCAGAGAGGCCGAGAAGGCCCAGCGTAAACTTCTACGAAAGAACCCGCGCCCGCAGAGGGCGGAAGGCACCGGCGTGGGGCTGGGGAGCGCCCCGACATGGTTGAGATGTCGGGCGCCAAGGCGTTTGTCAGGTCCCTTGAGAAGGAGGGTGTTGACATCCTCTTTGGGGTGTCGGGAGGAGCCATCCTTCCCATCTGCGACGAGCTACATGACTCCGACCTGAGATTTGTGCTGGCGCGCCACGAGCAGGGGGCTGCGCACATGGCCGACGGCTATGCCAGGGCCAGCGGGCGGGTCGGCGTCTGTTTGGCGACATCGGGTCCTGGGGCGACGAACCTCGTCACGGGCGTCGCGACCGCCAACATCGACTCCTCGCCCGTCGTCGCCTTCACGGGCCAGGTCCCAACCGGCATGGTCGGCACCGACGCCTTCCAAGAGGTCGACATCATCGGCGTATCGGCCTCCATCACCAAATACAACATCCAGGTGAGGGGGGCGGCCGAGATCCCGTGGGCGGTGAAGTCGGCCTTCCGCATCGCCTCCACAGGCCGTAGGGGAGTGGTCCTCGTGGACCTGCCTAAGGACGCCCAGATCGCCGTCGAGGATGTCGAGTTCCCCGAGGAGGTCAGCTTCCGAGGCTACAACATCCAAGTGGAGCCCGATCCCAGAGAGCTGGACTGGGCGGCAACGCTGCTCTCTAAAGCTCAGAGGCCCGTGATCATGGCTGGGGGCGGCGTCATCGCAGCCAACGCCTCAGAGGAGCTCATGAAGCTGGCGGAGTTCCTGATGGCGCCAGTGACGATGACCCTCATGGGGAAGGGAGCCGTCCCTAGCGACCACCCCCTCTGCGCAGGGCTCTGCGGCATGCACGGCACAGGCGAGGCCAACCTCCTCGTCTCGGAGGCCGACGTGCTCCTCGTCGTGGGTTCCAGGTTCTCAGACCGGACCACGGGTAGACTCGAGGAGTTCTCGCCCGGCGCTAAGGTGGTACACATAGACATCGACAAAAGCGAGATCGATAAGAACGTGGAGACGGTGACGAGGGTCGTCGGCGACGCCAAACTTGCCCTCAGCGGCATTCTGGCCAGCCTCGGCCGAATGCGGACTGAGAGGCGCTGGAATGAGGAGTGGCTAAAGAAGATGAAGAAATTTAAGGAGCAGTTCGTGCTCCCTGACACTCCGAATAACCCCCACTTGAGAGCGCCCGATGTGGTGAAGGCGTTGCGGAGGTCTTTGCCCAGGGATGCTATCGTCACCACAGAAGTGGGCCAGAACCAGATGTGGGCGGCCCTCTACTTCGACGTGTATGCGCCGAGGACTTTCCTAAGCTCCGGCGGCCTGGGGACGATGGGCTGGGGTTTCCCCGCCGCCATCGGCGCGAAGGCGGCTCGGCTCGATGTGCCTGTGGTCGATATCGCTGGGGACGGTAGCTTCGGTATGACGGAGAACAGCCTAGCGACTTCTGTTGAGGAGGAGCTTCCGGTCGTGGTCGTCGTCCTGAACAACAGGATGCTGGGGATGGTGGCCCAGTGGCAGCGGCTATTCTATGGGAGGAGATACATCGGCGTCAAGCTGGGGCGCAGCCCCGACTTCGTCAAGCTGGCTGAGGCTTACGGTGCCGAGGGCGTCAGGCCCGAATCTATCGAGGAGTTCGAGAGGGCTGTGAAGAATGCGGTCGCAGCCGAGGTGTCCACGGTCATCGACGTCCCCATCGACCCCGAGGAGAATGTCTTCCCCATGGTCCCGCCAGGGAAGGGGCTCAAGGATATTCTGATGGAGGCCTAGGCGTTGGAGCAGCTGAACACCGTCGCCTTCCTCGTTGAGAACAAGCCCGGCGTCCTCTTCAACGTCTCCAACATGTTCCGCCGTCGCGGCTTCAACATCGAGAGCATCTCCGTCGGCCCCGTCGAGGACCGCGATTTGGCCCGGATGACGGTGACCTTGAAGGCAGACAGCCGCATCCTCAACCAGATAGTGGAGCAGCTCGAAAAGATGGTCGACGTCGTCAAGGTTAAGCGGCTTGAGCCGAGGCGGACGGTGATGCGGGAGATGGCGTTGGTGAAGCTTAGCATAGCGGACCCATTCGCAAGGGAGGAGGCGCTGAGGCATGTGAACAGTTACCACGGGCTGATCTTAAACATAGAGCCGGAAAGCCTCGTCGCGGAGGTTACGGGGGAGCCCGAGAGCATCGACGAATTCATCGACCACATACGCCCCATAGGCATAGAGGAGCTCTCAAGGACCGGCGTCACCGCCCTGGAGAAGGGACGGCTGAAGCTTTAAGAGGATGATGAGATGGTGAAGGTCTATCACGACCCGAACATAGATGAGAAGATCTTGGAAGGACGGCGGGTGGCCGTCATCGGCTACGGAAGCCAGGGTAGGGCCCAGAGCCTGAACATGCGCGACTCCGGCGTCGATGTCGTAGTCGGCCTGAGGCGCGGCAGCTCTTGGATGCGGGCAGAGGCCGACGGATTCGATGTCCAACCCATATCAGAGGCAGCTGCGATGGCCGACATCGTGGTGATGCTGATCCCGGACATGGCTCAGCCCAAGGTCTACAGAGAAAAAGTGGAGCCCCACCTCAAGGCTGGGAAGACGCTGCAGTTCGCCCACGGCTTCAACATCCACTACGGACAGATCGTTCCGCCGGATGATGTCGACGTCGTCATGGTGGCGCCCAAGTCCCCGGGCCCCGAGATGAGGAGGCAATACGAAGCCGGGTTCGGCGTCCCGGCCCTCGTCGCCGTCCATCAGAACCCATCGGGGAGGGCGAAGAAGACAGCTCTGGCGGTGGCGAAGGCCCTCGGCTCGGGGCGGGCGGGGGTCATCGAGACGACCTTCAAGGAGGAGACGGAGAGCGACCTCTTCGGGGAGCAAGCCGTCCTCTGCGGGGGTGTCGATCAGCTGATCCGCCGGGGGTTCAAGGTGCTGACGGAAAACGGCTACCCGCCCGACCTCGCCTACTTCGAGGTGCTGAACGAGCTGAAGCTCATCGTGGACCTCATCTACAGGCAGGGCATCAGCGGGATGTACCGAGCCGTCTCGGACACCGCGAAGTACGGCGGCATGGCCATCGGCCCCACAATAGTCGACGACCACGTCGAGGAGAACATGCGGAAGGCGCTGAAGGCGGTGCAGGACGGCAGCTTCGCCAGGCGGTGGATCGACGAATACGCCGGAGGCTCGAAAGAGTTCAGGCGGCTCATGGCGGACTGCGAGGCCCTAGATATCGAGAAGGTCGGCAAGGAAGTCAGACGCCTGTCGGGCCTGGAGAAATAGCCTGGAAAAATTATTTTATTTTTTCTATCGTGGAACTGCCATCGTCTCCATTTACACCTTTTTAAAACTTAGTTTATGAGGATGGATTTACATATTTTCAAAAATTGCTTCAAGTCTTAATCCTTATGAGGTTGAACTGGTTGCAAGAGCTAAACCGCCCACATTTTCGATGTTTTTAATCACACTTATGTAATTGTCCCTCTCACATAAGGCTATCATGCATCCACCACCACCGGAACCCGTGATTTTAGTTCCGTAAGCCCCCGCATCAAGAGAGGCTTTTATTAATTTATCAAGTTTGGAAGGTGAAATTGAACAATCTCCAGATACATTTAAATATTTTTTCAAATAATATTGATTTTCATTCATTAGCTCTCCCAATCGTTCACCATTTAATCTATGTTTGGAGAGTTCCGCCTTCGCCTCCTTCACTATCTTAGTGATCCCTTCAACTCCCTCCATAAAACGAACTTCTTTATTGCGGAATCTTTTACCAAGCCAGCTAAGAATTCTTGGAGTATCCTTTGGTTGCTTTGTATCACCAACAATAAAAATTAAATCATTTTCACGATCCAATTTTTCCACACTAATACGTTCATCACCGCAGTCAATAAATAATAAACCACCATATGGGGATGCATATGGATCCATCCGGCCACAATTAACCTCAAGTTCCATTCTCTCTGCTTGATACGCCGTCTCAGAACACATTTTAAAAAAATCATCCTTGTTCGCATATTGTTTTAATTCCTCGACATTACGTTCTTGAAATCTATGAAGTAGATCGGTGATTGCAGTGACAGTTACACACATCGCCTCGGAGGATGAAAGACCTTTTCCTACAGGAATATCGAAAGAAGACTGAGATTGAGAACTTATTTATTTCTGGATTTCATAGGTGTGAAATTGTAGAGTCATTCCCTGTAATGAATATGGCAGCTCAGCTTTTTTTCATAGCTTTAATTACACCTCGAACATAACGAAAGTCTGAGGATATCTTAACGCTAAATGAATTTAAATTGAATTCATCAAAACTTGAAAAGGGTGGAAAAGAACGAGATTTGAAACTCATTTTATCGTTCAACTTCCCTTCGGGAAATACTCGCATATTAATGGTGGTCGTTATAACTTGATGTCCACACCAATCCATGTGATCACCAAAAAGACAGAGGCGCCCCAGAGCAGAACAAAATATAGTTCTCATGCAAATCATAATCTCGAGTGCAAACATTAATAATATATTCGATTATATCTTCATTTAACTTTCATGTACCTGTCCTGGCATGGATATTGGCCTAAGAAAAAGGCGAATTTAAGGGCACCAATAGTAGAATCAACTAGGGAAATTTCAGTAGTGATCCCAGTAAGAGATAACCAGTCAGGTATCAATTTATTTTTTCGTCATTTCTTTCAAACCCATCTACCTGAAATGTATCCCTTAGAAATTATTATTATTGACAATTCTAATTCACCCATTCATCTTCCTAGGAAAGTTAAAAAATTTCCTTTAGACATCAAAGTATTACGCTGTGAGAAAATGGGACCTGCAAGTGCCCGTAACCTCGGCTGGCAGAAAGCAAAAGGGGAGTGGATTCTATTTACTGACAGCGACTGTATTCCATCTTCTCAATGGATAGAAGGTTACTTATCTTCCATGAATGGAGCTATTGGTTATGCGGGGAACGTGAAACCTCACGGTGACGATGTTATATCAAGATATTACGATAACCAAGATATTTTGATCCCATCAAGGTTTATCAATAATGGAATTGCATATCCCGATTACGTGATTACCGCTAACACTTTACTTTGGAAAAGGGCTCTAGAGTTGATCGGGGGTTTTAATGAAACCATAAAAATTGCAGCTGGAGAGGATATAGATGTGGGATTCAGATTACGAGAACTCGGAGACCTAAGTTTTGCTCCACATTCATTAGTATATCATAATTTTGAAGATGGGCCGTTAGGTTTTATCAAAAGATTTAAGCGATATGGAAAAGGAAACCGCTTACTGTCCGAAATATATTCCTTAGATATGAGACCCCGAGATATTAAACCTAGAAATAGAACCGTTCTAAATTCATTGTTAGCTTTAATTCAATACTATTGTCTTTTATGGGGGTATAATTTTTCGTGAAAAGAGATGTTTAATAAATTGGACCTATTATCTCTTTTGGATTCCCTTTTTCAGTAATACAAGCCGCAGTAATTGTTAAAATGGAGTCTTATATGAGGTAATTAATATGTGTCAACTTGCGGCGTATGTTGGGGACAGGCCCGTCGCGCCCCTTCTGCTCAGAGCCCTCGAGCTTCAAGAGCCCTACTTCGGAGCCCACGCCTCTGGCTTGGGGGTCATCGACAGCGGCGAGCTCCGCATTGTGAAAGATGCCGGCTACGTCGCCAGGGTCAGGGAGACGACTGATATCGGGTCCCTCGAGGGGACGACGGGCATCGCGCACAGCCGCTATAACTCAAAAGCCAGGGATGACCCGCGTTATAACAACAGACGGATGTCCCACCCCTTCGTCGACTGCACGGGAACCCTCTGCATGATGCACAACGGCGGCATCTCGAACTACAAGGAACACTGGAAGAGACTGAGGGATGGGCACGCGTTCACCTCCTACGAGGCTGAGCTCGACGCGATCACCGACAGCGAGGTCGCCGTCCACATGCTCGAGGACGCCGTGAAAAAGGGGATGTCCATAGAGGAGGGGCTGAGGTGGATGGCGCCCCAGCTCAAGGGCTCCTTCCTCTTGGCCTGTATCAGCACCGATGAGCCGGAGACTGTCTGGATCGCGAACTGGCATCAGCCGTGTTTGGTGGCGGTGGGCGAGGACGAGGCCATGTTCTGCAGCAGCTATATCGGATTCAGCGAGCTTCGCAACGATCTCGACAGGGTCTTCGAGCCGTCGAAGAACTCGCTGTTGAAGCTGACCCGTGGATGCGTCGAGGTTATGCCGCTCGACCCAGGTCGGAAGGTGCCGCAGCTCAAGCTCGACAAGAACGAGGCGGGCAGACAGATCATGGAAGTGCTCAAGCGGAAATGTGAGGTCGACTTCCGGGTTCTCTGGTACGAGCTGAACCCTGACGGCTGGGCTCGGTCGTTCGGCGTCACGCCGGAGGAGTGGCAGGAGCTGAGGAAGAGGGGGGTCAGCATCGTAAACCCTTACATCGAGACGCTGGACATGCTCCTAGCCGAGGGGAAAATCAGGAGACGGATCGACCGCAGATATGAGGGCGGGATCGAGGGGACGCCCAGGTTCGCCTATAGCCTCGTTTAGCCGGATCCTAGTCTAACCTAAATTCTTAAATATTTTAGATAAGTCTAAATTTTTAGCCGATTTGAGCAGTTATTCACTCTTCTATTTGTAGCCTTCTTTTCCCGTTGGTAGATTTCGGTGTGATGTTAATGAACTTGACAACAGGCTTGATGTGGGGTGTCCCTCCACCTTCAGACACGACTTCCATAAGTCTGTCAGGATTCAAAGCCCTGATGGTTCCCACGATCTTCACGACCCGCGCGAAGAGGGGGTCAGGTATCAGGTTGGCAGACGCGCCGATGACTCCTACCTCCTTCGCAACCTTCGAATGTTCTTCAAATAATAGACTGAGCCAAGGTGGGCGTTCCGGGCGAAGAACCCCAGATACCGGTGGCTCGGGTACATACGCTTAATTCATTCGTAGGCTACCACGGTCTTCCAGCAATAGGGGAACTAAAATGCTTCGTGCGGGAGGGTTCTCTAACTTTCTTAATAACGAGAGCTGTAAGATGGAGGATCATGCAAGTACATTCTTCGGAAGGGTTTTTAAACATGGATGCCCTTTTAAAGAGATTTAACCTAGCCTAAAAAGGTGTCTGTATGAGCGGAGGGCAATCCGCAAACTCTGAGTTGCATAGATCTCAAGAAGCTCCCTTAAGAAACCGGCATGAGGAGATGAAACTCCTCAAAACGAGGATGGAAAAGATACGGCACAAGATTGCCGTCATCAGCGGGAAAGGAGGCGTCGGCAAGACCCTAGTCACCGTCAACCTGGCCGTGGCCCTGGCAATGAGTGGGCGAAACGGCAGGGTCGGCATCCTCGATGCGGACATACACGGCCCCTGCGTCCCGAAGATGCTGGGATTGAAGGGGAACCGATTGGAGGTGGGGCCACCCGGCGTGTTTCCGGCTTTTGGCCTCTTAAACATCAAGGTGGTATCCATGGACTTCCTTCTCCCCAGCGACGACTCCCCCGTCATCTGGAGAGGACCATTGAAGATGGGCGCCATAAGGCAGTTCCTCTCCGAGATCGTCTGGGGCGACCTGGAGTACCTCCTCATAGATCTGCCGCCTGGGACCGGGGACGAGGCGCTCAGCGTTCTCCAGCTGCTGCCGGAGATGGACGGCGTCGTCATAGTCACCATCCCCAGCGAGGTCTCCCAGAACGTCGTAAAGAAGGCTGTCACCTTCGCCCGGAAGATGGAGGTGCCCGTCATAGGCGTCGTCGAGAACATGAGCGGCCTCGTCTGTCCCTTCTGTGGGGAGAGGATCGACGTGTTCAGCAGCGGTGGAGGAGAGAAGATAGCCATGGAGATGGGGATCCCCCTCCTGGGAGCCATCCCCCTAGACCCCAGCATCTCTAGGGACTCGGACGCAGGCATACCTTTCATAGTAGAGCACCGGGATTCATTGGCCGCCAGGGCATTCGACTCCATAGTCGAGGAGATAGAGAGATTCGTGGAGAAGAGGGGAAGGGAATGAAGCTGGCTGTATCATCCACAGGAAGAGGCCTGGAAAGCGCTGTTGACCCGCGTTTCGGCAGGTGCTCCTACTTCGTCATTGTAGACACAGAGACGATGGAGTTCGAGGCGGTGCCCAACTTGAGCGTAGGGGCTGCCCACGGCGCGGGGATTCAGGCCGCCCAGCTGGTCGCCTCAAAGGGAGTGGAGGCCGTTCTGACGGGTAACTTGGGCCCCAACGCGTTCAGCGCTCTCTCAGCAGCGGGCGTACAGGTGGTGACGGGGGCTGGGGGCACAGTCAGAGACACCCTGGAGCGGTTTAAACGGGGCGAACTCAGAGCGAGCAGCGGTCCCACCGTGGGCGGCCACTTTGGCTCGGGAGGCCGAGGGACGGGCCGGCGAAGGGGTGGACGACGCCGTATCTGAGGCTCCTTTATACGTCTCATCCACAAATAAAATTATGAGGCGGAGAAGATGGTCAGGATCGTGATCCCGGTCGCTGATGGGAGTGGGGAGCTGCTCTCAGACCACTTCGGAAGAGCTCCCTACTTCGCCTGGTACAAGCTTGAGGGCAGCGAGATCGTCGACAGAGGCCTTGTACCTAATGACAGCGAGCACTTCGGTGGAACGGGTCTTCCTCCGGATCGCATCTTGCAGCTTAGGCCTGATGCGGTCATCACAGTCGGCATGGGATGGAGGGCCCTCAGCAGGTTTCAGAACGCCGGCGTGGCAGTGCTGCAGTCGGTGGGAAGGCAGGCTGAGGAGAACCTCGACAGGTTCCTCAGGGGAGAGCTCGAGGAGCTGACCGAAGGCTGCCTCCACGCCCGCCACCGCTAGACGGTGTAAGGGGTCGCATTTGAAGATCGCGATAGCGAGCGGCAAAGGTGGGACCGGAAAGACCTCGGTCGCCGTCAACCTGGCCCTATCGCTTGAGGTTGCCCAGGTCCTCGACTGCGATGTGGAGGAGCCCAACGCCCACATCTTGTTGAAGCCCGAGGTCGATAGCGTCTCCCCAGTCGAGGTTTTAGTCCCCCGCATCTTCAAGGACAAGTGCGACTACTGCGGCGAGTGCGCCCGCTTCTGCCAGTATCACGCCCTCTTCGTCGCCGGTGAGACCGCCCTCGTCTTCCCAGAGCTCTGCCACAGCTGCGGCGGCTGCAGCCTAGTCTGCCCTAGAGACGCCATCGTCGAGGAGCCGAGGAAGATCGGCATGGTGTTCAAGGGTTCGGCCTGCAATGTTGAACTCGTCTACGGCGAGCTGGAGGTGGGCGAGCCGATGGCTGTCCCTGTAATCTCGGCCGTCAAGAGGCGAATGAATGAAGAGGGGAGGGTCATCTTGGACGCGCCGCCGGGAACTGCCTGCCCCGTGGTCGAAACGGTCCACGGAAGCGACTTCTGCCTGCTAGTGACGGAACCGACGCCCTTCGGCCTCCACGACCTGAAGGTCACGGTGGAGGTCGTGAGGCAGCTTAGGGTCCCCCTCGGTGTGGTCGTCAACTTCAGCGGAATAGGCGACCACGGCGTCTACGACTTCTGCGACGAGCAGGGCATCCCAATCCTGATGGAGATACCCTTCGACCGCGGTATAGCTGAACTCTACTCTAGGGGTGTCCCCTTCGTCGAGGCGATGCCAGAGTGGAAGCAGCGGTTCAGGGAGCTTGCAGACCGAATACGGGAGGAGGCTGGCGCATGAAGCAGATCACGATCCTCAGCGGCAAGGGCGGGACGGGAAAGACGACGGTGACGGCGTCCTTCGCCGCCCTGTCTGAGAATACGGTCTTCGCCGACTGCGATGTCGACGCCTCCAACCTCCATCTGCTGCTGAAGCCCAAGGTGGAGGAGACCATGGAGTTCAAAGGCCTCAAACTCGCCGTAATCAACTCCGACAGGTGCACAAGATGCGGACTATGCGAGGAGAAGTGCCGCTTCAACGCGATCAAAGAATTCAAAGTAGACCCTATCAAGTGCGAGGGATGCGGCGTCTGCGTACGTGTCTGCCCTGTTGATGCCATCGACTTCTTGGAGCGGGTCTGCGGCCACGCCTACATCTCCCAGACCCGATACGGCCCTATGAGCCACGCCCGGCTGAAGCCGGGGATGGAGAACTCGGGAAAGCTCGTCACCCTAGTGAGGCAGAACGCGAAGAAGCTGGCAGAGGATGGAGATCACGATCTGGTGATCGTCGATGGCCCGCCGGGCATCGGGTGTCCCGTCATCGCTTCCCTCTCCGAGATCGACATCGGCTTCGTGGTGGTGGAGCCCACCCTTTCCGGCATCCACGACCTCAAGCGGGCGCTGATGCTACTAGAACACTTCAAGGTCGAGCCCCTGGTCTGCATAAACAAGCACGACCTGAATGAGGAGAACACGGGCGACATCGAGGAATTCTGCGCCGAGGAGGGTATAGATGTCGTCGGCAAAATTCCCTTCGACCCTGAGGTCACTAGGGCGATTGTCGCGGGCCTTCCAGTGGTCGAGTATGAACCGGGGTCTCCCGCATCGAAGGCGATTAAAGAGACATGGACGCTATTAAAGCAGCGCCTCAGGTTAAACGCCCGAGGATTGGTTGATCGATGAGCCCCCTATTTTGGATAATCGGGGCCACATTTATCATCAGTCTGATAGCCTGGATCGGATCTCTAACCCTATTTCTGAAAGAAGAACTGATGGATAACATCCTGCAGGTCCTCGTGGCTTTATCCGCCGGAGGGTTGATGGGCGGGGCCTTCTTCCACCTACTGCCTGAAGCCATCTCTGAGGTGGGTTCCGCTTCACCTGCCACCTTAAACCTGTTCTCATACCTCATCGTAGGCTTCTGCACCTTCTTCATCTTGGAACAGTTCATCGCATGGTACCATGAACATTCTGGCGTACATCGGAGGAAACCGGTCTCCTACCTGGTCCTGATCTCCGATCTGGTGCACAACTTCATCGACGGACTGGTGATCGCTGGTTCCTTCATGATCGGCTTCAACGTGGGAGTAGCCACATCCCTCGCCATAGCCTTGCACGAGATCCCCCAGGAGATAGGAGACTTCGGGGTCCTGGTCTACGGTGGCTTTCAAAAGCTTAGGGCCCTAATCTGGAACTACGCGTCAGCGGTCACGGTAATCCTCGGAGGGGTAGCAGGATATTATCTCTCCACCCTTGTAGGGGGCGCCGCCGTTCTTCTGCTACCCTTTGCGGCGGGAAACTTCATCTATATAGCCGCCTCTGATCTGATACCTGAAATAAAGCATGGAGAAAAAATCGGGAGAAACCTGGTGCATTTCTTCACATTCATGACTGGGATACTGCTCATGCTTGGAATAAGAATACTATGATGGAAAAAACTGCTATCATGAATAAAGGAACCCGGGGGCACCATTAATATGAAGTTGAATAGCAGAAGCCTATTCGTTCTGGCTTTCTTCCTTATCGCAATCATCGTCTTGGCCATCTACCTCATCAAATTTATCTATAAGCCAGCTGAAGGCCCTTTTAATGAAGAGCATCTTAAGCTTGGGAAATGTGATGGAACTCTAACCATTCTCTACGACAACAACCCCTACGACCCGAAGCTGAGAACTGCTTGGGGCTTCTCCTGCCTCGTCTCCCTAGACGGCGCCACCATCCTCTTCGACACCGGCGGAGACGGGAGGCTCCTGGCCGAGAACATGGCTAAGCTGGGAGTCGACATAAGAAGCATACAGGCAGTCGTCCTCTCCCACATCCACGGCGACCACACCGGAGGCCTAGACGCCGTACTGGAAAAAAATAACAACGTAACGGTCTTTCTCCCAGCCTCCTTCACTTCTAACTTTAAAGCCGATGTGAAGAGGCATGGAAGCGCGGTGGTGGAGGTGTATGAGGCGGTCAAGGTCCATGATTGCGTTGCGACGACAGGCGTCCTAGGAAGAGCCATCGAGGAACAGTCTCTCATGGTGGAGACGAGCCGAGGGTTGGTGCTGGTCACCGGCTGCGCCCATCCGGGAATTGTGAACATCGTAAGAAGGGCGAAGGAACTCACCGGCGAAGAAATACACCTCGTCGTCGGAGGATTCCACCTCGCCTCTAAATCAGAGGAGGAGATAAACCGGATCATCACCCAGATGAAGGAGTTGGGTGTTAGGAAGGTGGCTCCCTGCCACTGCAGCGGCGACCCGGCGAGGAGGCTATTCAAAGAAGCCTTCATAGCCAACTATATAGAAGCCGGAGTTGGCAAGGTAATACAGATCGTAGGCTGAGCATATGGATACTTCGAGTCATTCTCTGAAGAGATGGTCTATGTTTCCTCTGCCCTACAAGAACTTTAAGGCGGTTCTTTGCTACCTAGGTTTGAGGTGCCTCATGGGAGGTGAAGACAGATAACCACGGTAGTGAAAGAAGTGATAGACCTTCTCATCCAAAACGTTCCCGACATGGAGGACATCCTAATCGATAGGGTGTGTTTAGGGTTGGGATACACAGGCGTTAAGCTGGAAGGAGGGCAGATGGGGGTGTGCCACAGCCTCCTCTCCGAGATGGCGCCGGGATGCTGCGAGATAATCGATCAGGCAGGGACGCTTGCCGGTAGACCTGCTCCAGAACTCCTTAGCCTGGCTGGTTCTTGGGACCTTGGGGAACGTGTGATCGGAGTGGCCACGATGAACGCGCTCTCACAGATCGTCTTCGAAACTCACCCTGATAGATACGCCTGTGAGGAGAGGAACCTCATCGACGTTCTCGAAGTAGGTCACGAGGAAGTTGTGGCTTTAGTTGGGCTCATCAAACCTTTCATCCCCATTTTAAGGTCCAAGGCAAAGCAGTTGTATGTTTTAGAGCGTGGGTTCCGACGCGAAAAGGGGATACTTCCGGATACCGCCTGCGAGGAGGTGATCCCAGAGGCGGATGTGGTGGTCATCACGGGGAGCTCCCTCGCTAACGGGACCGTAGATCGCCTCTTAGTGCTCGCAGAGAACGCGAGAAGGGTGGCCTTGGTTGGCCCAACCGTCAGCTGCATCCCTGACCCACTATTCAAAAAGGGAGTCAGCTTCGTCGGAGGAGTCCGAATTTTTGATCCAGATAGAGCTATGCAGATCATAGGGGAGGGTGGTGGCACGCCTCAACTTAGACAAGCCGCCAAGTTTGTAACTTACAGGGCTAAATAAGATGGATACTTTGCGACACCCATAACTGGAAGTTGATCCATTATGGTGTATTCGAGACCCATCTCTTCGTAAAAAGATCGAAGTATCGGATAGCTTTACTTGAGTATAATACTGTGTGACACCGGGATATAAACTATGACGATGGACTTTGCCCCGCTTCACCATCGGACCTTTGCGAGCAGATAACGATTAAAGCATTTTCTCGTCTAACTGTCTCTTCACTTTCTCGACTTTATCCTCCATCCTCCGGGGCTCGTCTCTTCTGTCATCGATCTTAATATCGGTCACAACCCTCTTCGCTCCAGCCCGGAAAACAGCTTCATGGGCTTTCAAGATCACCTCAACAGCCTCCTCTAGCGTATCAGCCTCCAGAACCGTCGCCATAGGTGTCAGCTGGTACCTCAGACCCGACCTCTCGACTTCCTTCAAGGCCTCGGACACGAATCTAGAGACGCTCACTCCCTCCCCAAGCGGAGAAGTTGAGAACTGGACTATCACCTTCAAATCCTTGCGAGAACTCTTACCTTTCATTTTGATCATGTATGGATTTAAACGCAGGGGCAAGATAACATTACTGTGTCCGCATTTGCGTTAGGTGGGAGCTATTTGTGTTTTAAGGTGCTTTTTGGCCTTGATGAGGATTACTCCGACGCCCCGCCTGATTGGGACAAGCTGGTATTCCTCCTCAGGCTCATCGGGAGAGGCAGTTAGCGTGCCCACCGACTCCACAGGATCGAAGCCTGCTTTCTTCAGTAAGGAGGAAACCTCGCTAAGCGTGTATAGCTTTGCTCTGCTAAAGATTTGGTTTCCTTTTTCTGCGAGTTTGGAATAGTGCTCTCCCCATGAGCTATCCCGGTTGATTAGCAGAATCACTAGAGTCGCATCTTCCCTGAGGATTTTGTTTACTGAGTATAGCGACTTTAACGGTTCTGGCATGAACTCCAATACTGTGACCATGTAGGCAAAGTCTAGGCTTCCACGTCTTATAGGTGAGGCTTCAGCCATCGCTATGATCGACGGTAAATTCCTCTTTTTCGCTTCTTTGAGCATGCCTTGGGAGGGGTCTAAGCAGACTACACTTCTCTCATCCGTTGATAGATATTTGGCGAAGATGCCCGTGCCAGATCCTATATCGATACCTAACCCTGAATGGGGTAACAGGGCCTCTAGCCCAACGAGTTCTGAACGGAAAGCGTAGACACCGACGGGCTTACCGTACCATTCATCATAGGATGCCGCTGCATTTTCGAAGATTTCTATGATTTCACGCGTACTTTTCATATGCTCTATCCCCTATCTAATCTATCTTCTCCACAGTTATTATAAGCAAATTTTAGTGTGATAGCTAATGTTGTATTGCGTATTCTAGAGCCTTCTCCGCGTGAAGGGTTGCTGTATCGAAGAGTTTCACCGAGGTGTGCTCCGGAGTCACTAGTAGCGGTATTTCAGTGCAGCCCAGTACCATGCCCTGCGCCCCTCTTCGCATCAACCCCTCTATGATTTCGAGAAACCTGTGTCTTGATTCGGGGCGGAGTATGCCCCTTGAAAGCTCTTCGAAGACGACCTTGTTTATGTAATCCCTGTCCACCTTTTCTGGTACTATGACTTTGATCCCATGCCTCTCCAGCCCCTCTCTGTAGAAGGGCTTCTCCATGGTGAATCTCGTTCCCAGCAGGCCTACCGTATTCACGCCCTCCCTTTCAATGGCTTCGGCGGTCGTTTCGATAATACTGATTAGAGGGATGGGCGACTGTTCCCGTAGCTCATCGAAGACGATGTGCATGGTGTTCGTGGCGATGATGGCGAAGTCCGCCCCTGCAGCGCTGAGGCTTTCCAGGCAGCTGAGAAGCGCCTCCTCTACGCTTCCCCAATCTTCACCGTCCATCCAGTCCTCGAATTTCTGGAAACTCACGCTGTAGATGATTATCTCCGGGTAGCTGTGGTTCCCGAACAGCTCTTGATACCTCCTGACGATGTGTTGATAGTAGGTGACCGTGGATTCCGGGGTTAAGCCTCCAAGGATACCGATTTTCTTATGCACCGTATGTTCGCCTCATATAAATCGACGTGATCGGAGATTAGATTGCACTCTTGTTCAATAATAATTTTGTGCATATGCAACTTTTATATAAAGTATACCCGACCATTACTCGGTGAGAATGAACGCGAAGAAGATTTTGATATTGGGAGCAGGCGCTGCAGGCTCCATCGTTGCTAACAAGATAGCCAGGGAGCTTCGGAGGGATATAGCCGAGGGGAAGCTGGAGGTTACGGTGCTGGACAAGGACGACCTGAATACGAACCAGGGTGGGTTCACCTTCATCCCCTTCGGCCTCTACGCCCCTGAAGACATAACGAGGCCGAGGAGCAAGCTCATCAGCCCCAGGGTCAAGAACGCGTTCGGTGCAGACGGCGAGGTGAGCCACGTAGACCTCGGGGATCGGGAGGTGACAACCAAAAGCGGGAGGAACTACTCTTACGATTACCTCCTCATCTCCACTGGTTGTAGACTCGAGCCGGAGGCAGTCTCAGGCCTATCTGGAGACCTAAACACTTTCTATACGCTGGAGGGAGCCATGAAGCTTAGAGAGGCCATTAAGACATTCAACGAAGGGCGTATCGTCGTACTGACACCGGAGATGCCCATCGCCTGTCCAGGAGCTCCAAGCAAGTTCACCATCCTCCTCGACGACTACCTTAGGCATGTGAGAGGCGAGGATGTCCGGGAGGATGTGGAAATCTCCTTCCTCTGGCCTATAGGCAACATTGGCCCAGCCGTGTACAACGAGAAGATAGTGGAAGGCTTCGCCGAGAGGGAAATCGAGTACAGGAAGGAGTTCAAGGTTCAGGAGGTGGACTCCGACGAGAAGGAGGTCGTCTCAGACGACGGAGACAGGGTCGGATACGATCTCCTGGTCTCGATACCCCCTCACAGGGGGATAAAGGCCCTTCAGGAGTCTGGTATCACGGACGAGAACGGGTGGGTGCCCACGGACATCCATACGCTGCAGTACTCCAAGTCGCCGTCTGAGCGCTACGACGAGGTCTACGCCGTGGGAGACGCTGGCTCGGCCAAGATCAACAAGATGGGCATCACAGCCCACTTCCAGGCGCTGACGACGGGCCAGAATCTGATAAACGACTATCTCGGAAACGGGGTCAGGGTGATATACAACGGGGAGCAGGGGTGCCCCATCGTGGAATCCTCGTACACCCCTGCTACGGATGGGAGGGCGTACATGGTGACCTGGACCTACGGGAATCCGCCAGCCCCCTTCAACTCGACCAAGCTGGGCTGGCTCATCTACAGGATGTACTACTACATCTACTGGGATACCACGATGAAGGCCATCATGTAGGTGAAGGAGATGTCGAAAATGGAAGCTAATAGGAGTAACCCCGAGGCGACGACAATAAACTTGGAGCCCCAGACCGTGGAGTCGCTGGTGGACCTCGTAGACTCCGTCGAGTTCCTGAGGAGCTTCTTCAACGACCAGGTGGTCCGCGACGTTTCGTGTATCGGGTCGTCCGTGCTGAAGCTGGTCAACGCCGTCTCCAACACGGATCTGGTCGACATCTTGGAGAGAGGCCTCCAGGACCCCCAGCTGGACAGGGCCCTCATCGATCCCCCGAAGATAGGCTTCTGGGGGCTCCTATCCGCTCTAAGGAACGAAGACATGCGGAAGGGGATGGGCATCGTCATCGAACTCTTAAAAGCCATTGGCAGAGCATCCGGCCAATAACAAGATCATCATGGATCTCAAAAAACTCGAATATCCCCTTTTTCACCGGTTCCCATAGATAGTCCGCGCACAAAACGTATGGCGGCCCTTATGGTTTGGAATGTGAAGGCATTCGGCCAGTCACAGAGTCTGGGAGATAGCATATGGTTAGATCCTTCGCCAAAAGGTTTTAGCGCGTCGTCTTTATCTTGGTTTTCGAGAGGTTGACATGAACTGGACATCGAATTAATCAAAGTGGGGTTTACGGCTAGTCTCATCGCCGGTCTTGCCACCGGCGCTGGAGCCTTACCTGTCTTGTTTTTCGCTCGGATCTCAGATAGGATCCTCGACGTGATGCTCGGCTTCGCCGCGGGCGTCATGCTCGCTGCCTCCTCCTTCAGCCTCCTGGTCCCCGCCATTGAACTGGGTGGGGTTTGGGCTGCCATCGTAAGCCTCGGAATCGGTGGTTTGGCTCTCCATCTGATTGACCGTTTTATCCCGCACAGGCATCTTATTTCAGGCTCCGAAGGGCCGTCATCAAGATTGGCACGCATATGGCTTTTCGTCACAGCCATAACCATCCACAATTTTCCTGAGGGCGTGGCTGTAGGGGTGAGCTTCGGCGGCGGGAACATCGCAAGAGGCCTCATTGTAGCTACGGCAATCGGGCTGCAGAACATGCCGGAGGGCCTGGCGGTCGCCTTTCCCTTGCTACGAGAGGGTTATAGTCGGAGCAGGGCCTTGTGGTACGCGACGCTCACGGGCTTAGTAGAACCTATAGGTGGTTTCCTTGGAATCACTTTGGTCTCACTGTCCCGATCTATTCTGCCTTGGGGCCTTGCTTTCGCAGCCGGTGCCATGATATTTGTTGTGAGCGATGAGATGATTCCAGAGAGTCATAGAAAGGGATTTGAACGCGAAGCTACGTTCGGTTTGATGATCGGCTTCATAATTATGATGCTCCTAGATAATTTAATTGCTTAACGGGATAAATATCATAATGTTCTATGTAAAGGTGAAACATATCCGGTACGTAGTGAAATAAGGAATTCTTTTGTTGCTGTTTATTTTTACAAAAAATGTGAACAGATCTATTAGAGACTCTTTAGCAGATGAGCTGATATGTACACTCGTGGCTAAACCAGTTCTCGCCGACTTTTCATCACCACACGCATTTGATTTTTAGAATATCTAAGATAGATGAGGCGGATGGCTTGAAAGCGACATGTAATTCGATCTTTTGGAAATTTTTATTAGTCTAGACTAATATTATCTTTGATTCGAATGGTCAAAGTAGGCATAATGATATGCGACCGTAACAGGACGTGTACCGGCAACAAGTGCTTCATGTCCGTAGGTGAAAGAGATGGAGCCTTTGCCCAATATCCTAAGGATGAGCCTATAGAAGTTGTTGGCTTCATAGCGTGTGGTGGCTGCCCCGGCGAAAGGCTGGAATTTAGCCCAGCGGACATGAAGAAGTACGGCGCCGAGGTGATCCATCTAGCGACGTGCTTCTTGGCTGGGTATCCTGCATGCCCCTACATCGGGGACTTTATCCAGTACATCGAGAAGGTTGTGGGACTACCTGTAGTGATTGGCACCCACCCAATGCCCCAGAACTACATCGACGCCCATGAAAAAGCAGGGGATTGGGAGAGGGACGATGTCCGGAAATATCTAAAGGGCCTTGTTGAGGACAGGGAAGCCTCTCAGAAATACGACTCGACTAGGCTCGACTTCCTGAGAAAAGTTCCGAGCCTAGGTTACGCAGATTAGGTTGGTGTGAGGTTGTCTAAAAGGGATCTTAAGCTTAAGATTGATGAAGTCTCATCAGCCCTGGGCACATTCAAAGGGCTGCAGATCGAGATAGGGAGGATATACGAAGAGGAATGGGAGGAGCCACTAGGTCAAACTCCATTCCCCAGCGTTGGCACTTTTCGTGAATGGGACAGAAAACTACTTGAACGGTACAAGCCCTTCTACATGCCATTCTGCGACCTCTGCTGTCTCTGCACATTTGGGAAATGCGATCTGACAGGAGACAAACGAGGGGCCTGCGGCATTACCATGGCGGGCCAGCAGTCGAGAATCGTGCTCCTTGCCTGCTGTATAGGTGCCAGCACCCACACAGCCCACGCGAGGCACATGCTCAACCACCTAATCGAGGAGTACGGAAGGGACGCCCCGCTGGAGGTAGCCATCAACACAAACGTTGAAGCCCCTCACATACGTCTCGTATGCGGTATTCGACCGAAGACGTTGAGGGATCTAGAGGATGTGCTGGATTATGTTGAGACCCAGCTGGTGCAGCTCGTTGCCGCCGCCCACACCGGCCAGGAGGGAGATAATATCGACTTCGAGTCCAAGGCGTTCCACGCAGGCATGCTCGACCATGTAGCCATGGAGGTAGCTGATATTGAGCAGATAGCGACGCTTGGTATGCCTAAGGGCGTTGCGGACACGCCGATGACCGATATAGGCTTCGGTTCCATAGATACCAGCAAGGCCGTTATTATGTGCATAGGACACAACGTTCTCCCGAGTGTCGACATTATCGACTACCTAATGGAACACGACCTCTTCGGCGAAGTCGAGGTTGGAGGGCTTTGCTGCACAGCCCACGATAACAGCCGTTACAACAAGCGGGCGAAGATAATCGGCCCCATATCCTGGCAACTTAGATTCATCCGTTCAGGTATCCCAGATCTGGTCGTCGTCGACGAGCAGTGTCTTAGAACAGACATTCTCGAAGAGGCGAAGAAAATTGGAGCTCCTGTCATCGCAACAAGCGAGAAGAGCATGCTAGGCCTCCCGAATAGGACCAAAGATGACCCTGACAGCATCGTAGACGACCTCGTGGCAAGTAAGGTTCCAGGCGTTCTTATAATAAACCCAAGGAAGGTAGGAGAGGTCGCAGTTAAAACCGTGATGAAAGTCCATCATAATAGGAAGGGCTTCACACCCTTAACCTTTGAAACAATCTCGGAGCTCGCTAAGAATTGCAGGAGCTGCATGGAATGCGTCCGAGCCTGCCCCAATAACCTTCCAGTCATGAATGCCGTAAAGGCTGCAGAGACCGGTGATTTTGAGCTGCTTGGCGCCCTCTACCCGCTTTGCGTGGGGTGCGGCCGCTGCGAGAGCGCCTGCCCCGTTGGATTTCCTCTCATCTCCTTCTTCAATAAAGGCGCAGAAGAGCGCATACATGACGAGAAGTTTTCCATTAGAGTGGGCCGCGGCGCGGTCACAGATATTGAGATCAGAGAGGTTGGAAGAGCGATAGTGTTTGGCGAGATCCCTGGCATCGTAGCGCTTGTTGGGTGCGCCAATTATCCAGCCGGGGGTTCTGATGTGGCTAAAATAGCTGAGGAGTTCCTTAAGCGTCGATTCATCGTGGTAGCTACAGGTTGCGCGGCCATGGACATTGCCATGATCAGAGACGAGGAGGGACTCAACCTCTACGAGAAGTATCCTGGAAACTTCGACGCAGGCGGATTATTAAATATAGGAAGCTGCGTCTCGAACGCCCACATTACGGGCGCCGCCGTAAAGATCGCCAACATCTTCGCCAAGCGGCCGCTGAGGGCGAACTACGAGGAGATCGCAGACTACATCTACAACCGCGTGGGCGCCGTCGGCGTCGCCTGGGGCGCCATGTCCCAGAAGGCGGCCAGCATCGCGGCTGGCTGCTGGAGGCTCGGCATCCCAGTCGTCGTCGGCCCCCACGGAGCCAAGTACCGCAGGATGCTCCTCGGCAGGAAGGAGAAAGAGGAGGACTGGATGGTCTACGACGCGAGGTCGGGCGAGAAGGTGTACATTGGACCTGCGCCTGAGCACCTTTTCTACGCGGCTGAGACGGTAGAGGAAGCTATGGTCACTATCGCCAAGCTATCCATGCGTCCCAACGATACGAGTAAGGGGCGGGCCATCAAGCTGAGCCACTATATCGACCTCTGCCAGCGGTACTACGGGAGCCTGCCCGAGGACCTTCACCTCTACGTGCGCAGGGATGCCGACATACCCTTCATTATGAAGGATGAGATCATGAAGGCCCTTGAGAAGATGGGATGGGCGGATGGGAAGATAGCTTCGCCAGATCCCACCATGCTTGATAGGCTCGTCAGGAGGCGCTGATATCGGTGATAAATAGATGAGTGAGAGAGAGTTCGTTATCCCGGTCGGACCGCAGCACCCGGCTCTGAAAGAGCCGGAAAACTTCACCTTCAAGGTCGAGGGCGAGTATGTCGTTGATGTAGAGCCTAGGATAGGCTACAACCACCGCGGCATAGAGAAGGCTATGGAGAGCAGGACATATCTGCAGAACCTCTACCTCGTCGAGAGGATCTGCGGCATCTGCTCGAATTCCCATCAGACCTGCTACACGCAGAACGTGGAGGAGGTCCTGGGCATGGAGATACCTGAGCGCGCCAAGTTCATCCGGGTCCTCGTCGCCGAGCTGGAGCGCATCCACAGCCATCTCCTCTGGCTGGGCGTAGCTGCCCACGAGATCGGCTTCGACACCCTGTTCTACTACATCTGGCGGGATCGGGAGGTGGTCATGGACATGCTGGAGATGATCAGCGGCAACCGGGTCAACTACGCCATCCCCACTATAGGCGGCGTCAGGAGGGACATCCCGTCGGACAAGATGCCTAATTACCAGAAGATGCTCGACATGCTGGAGGACCGAACACGGTTCTACAAGAACGTTGTCGCCAACGAGAAGACAGTCCTCAACAGGGTGGCTGGCGTAGGCGTCCTGTCCAAGGCGGACGCGATAAGGCTCAGCGCGGTGGGGCCGAACCTCAGGTGCTGCGGAGTCGCAAGCGACATCAGGCGCGATCATCCATACCTGGTCTATGACGAGATACCTTTCAACGTGATTTCGTACGAGGGTGGAGACCAGCTGGCTCAGATCCTAGTCAGGGTTGACGAGACCCTTGAGAGCATCAAGATCTGCAGATATTGCCTCAAACACCTGCCAGATGGCCCCATAAGGGTGAAGTTCCCGCCGATGGGTAAAGTCCCGGATGGTGAGGCCGTTAGCCTAGTCGAAGCTCCGAGGGGGGAACTCATTCACTACATCCAGTCAAGGGGCGCGGACAAGCCTTACAGGTACAAGATACGGTCCCCGACCCTGGGTAATATCTTATCACTGTGCGAGAGACTCAAGGGCGGGTACATTGCCGACATTCCCATAGTCCTCGCTGGCATCGACCCCTGCTTCAGCTGTACAGACAGGATGACGTTCGTCGATGAGGAGAAAAACAAGCGATGGAACATAACAGGTGAGCATTTAAGGAAATACGGAATAGAATGGTACCAAGAGAATATTTTAGCATTAAAATGAAAGCGCGCGTGCTCTAATTGAAAGATTGATTTACCATGAGTTGTTGAAAGATGAAGGCTTACGGACCGGTGCCGTCCAGGCGGCTGGGGCAAAGCTTGGGGATAAATCATATTCCTCCAAAGGTATGTTCCTATTCCTGTGTCTACTGCCAACTGGGAAGAACCATTAAGATGCAATCAGATCGAGGCGAGTTCTATTCCCCTGAGGATATTGTCAAAGATGTGGCAGAGCAGGTC
>CAZWKG010000003.1:0-12035 GCA_964634705.1 uncultured Candidatus Bathyarchaeia archaeon
GCGAGCCAGAGGACCCCGGTCCCCCACATGAGGGCCATCCGGGGCCACATGATCATCTCCCCCATCCCGATCCCCATCGCGGCGAGGACGATGCCCGGCCCCAAAATGTGGCCCGCCCTAGGAGGCTTAGGGAGCCTACCTAGCCTGAGGGGAGGCCCCTCGCCCATCTCCACCCCTTCGGTTCCCTCCTGGTCCTCCCCAGACATGTTAGATAACTTTCTCACCATCGTCGTCTTATAATCTTTATCGCCGCCTCGGTGTCTGCCTCTAGGGCAGAAGGGCCTCCTGAGGATTTTTCTCAACTCTCCGCCCAATATATCATTAGATTCCATGAGACGGCCTCTATGAAAGGTAAATATCTGGAAGGCTGAGACACAGCGGCTGCGGGTTAAGAATCTCCGGCGTGCCCGAAAAAGTATTAATGTCCATTCGTCTACACCAGAGCTGAAAGGAGGAGATCACTTGGTCTATGTCGTAAAGGATCTGTGTGTTGGCTGCGGTAAATGCGCCCTCTACTGCCCTGTCCAAGCGATAACGGTCGAAACCGTGGCCTTCGTTGACCAAGACAAATGCGTCGAATGCGGGACCTGCATAAGGGCTGAGTGCCCAGTCGACGCCTTGAGGCGGCCTGACCTCAAGCCCCCGAGGCTTATCAGGAAGCTCTTCAGCGATCCGCTTGCCACGTTCGTGGAGACCGAAGTGCCAGGGAGGGGGACGGAGGAGATGAAGACAAACGATGTGACGAACAACGTGGGGTTCGGCGAGGCCGGCTGGGGCATTGAGCTGGGCAGGCCCGGCATCTCCACTCGATTCACGGATGTCGAGAAGGTCGCCATGGCGGTGGCGAAGCACGGGGGGGAGTTCCTGGACCTCAACCCCGTCAGCATGCTCATCGACTACGGGACGGGGAGGTTCACGGAGAACAACCCTTGGAGGGTCTCACCTGAGAGCATAAGGAGGCTGAGGTCGCTCTCAGCCATCATAGAGTTCAAAACGCCCAGGGCGAAGGTGCCTGAGGTCCTGCAGACGCTCAAGGAGGTCTCGAAGGAGGTCGACACGGTCTTCTCCGTCGGGCTGATCTCAAGGTGGAGGGACGGTGAGGTGGAGCTGATGCCGCTGCTGGAGGAGATCCCAGACATCGAGGTTAGACCCAATGGCAAGCACAACGTGGGCATTGGCCGCCCTGGATATGAGTAGGAGGGATCGGAGTGACGCACACACTCTACCGTGAGGGAACCGTCGAGTCCTTGAAGAACGACTTCGTATTCGTCATAACCGGCGCCAAGGGCTACAACAAGAGGGGCTGCGCCCCGAGGCTCAGGGAGATGCTGAGGATCATCTCGAGCTTCCGCCCCGTCAACATGGGCAGCATGGAGGTCGGCAACCTGGGTCGGGGTATGCCGGCTAAGGAGATCATCAACAACGTCTCGGATGCAGCCATCGCGCAGGCCGTGTTCGACGACAAGGAGACCGCTATCGAGGTGCTGAAGGCGCTGAAGGAGGTGGACCTCGGAATCTCCGTGACTATAAGCGGACTCACCGAAGAGGTGAAGGACATCATGAAGGGTGCGGGTGTAGGCGACCACCCCCACACTTCAAATCTGGCTATGGGCTTCATGGGCAAGCGGGAGAAGGCGGCTTTAGACGACGTAAGGCTCGTAACCACCATGTGTGGCCACCACATGATCTCAGGGAGGATCGTAGGACATCTGCTAGAGATGATCAAGAACGGCAGAATCACTCCCATGGACGCAGCCATCAAGCTAAGCAGACAATGCACATGTGGAGCATTCAACACAGTAAGAGCGGCCCAGATACTAGATCAGTTGGCCAACAAATAGCCCCTTCTTCCATCAATTTCTCGCACAGACGCAAGAATTATCGACTTACAGGATCCTCCGCTCCACCTCTGACGCCACCTGGGTAAGTGTCTTAGCGAACCGGGTCCCCATCAGCCTTTCTACGTCCCCGAGGGCTTCCTCAAGCCTTGGGTCGAAGGTGACGGAGCCGAGGTAGGGGTCGCCGAGGATCTCAACCTGGGCTCGGATACGGCTCGATGGCTTCATCACCATGTTCTCGACGACGCCGATGACGGGGACCTCCAGATCCCTCAGCAGTGCCAGCAGCTTCCTCACCGTCTCGAAGGCGACCCTCGAAGGCGTCGTCACCACGAGGAAGCTGAGCCCCTTCGTAAGCCGTATCATGTCGAGTGTTGCGTCGCTGATGCCGGGCGGCATGTCGATCACAAGGTAGTCGAGCTCCCCCCAGCGGGTGATGGCCATGAGTTCGATGATGGCGTTGGAGACATCGGCGCCCCGCAGCGGCGCAGGCTCGTCGACGGCGTAGAAGACGATGGACATGTAGCGTAGGCCGTGGGCTAGCGGAGGGATGATCCCTCTCTCCTCTTCGGGCTGGAGGCCTTCGACTCCGAGGATCAGATGGGTCGAGGGGCTGGTGAAGTCCAGGTCGAGGAGGCCGACCCTATGGCCTCTACGCCTCAGGATGAGCGCGAGGGTCGCTGCGATAACGCTCTTGCCCACTCCGCCCTTGCCGCTGGACACGGCTATAGTCCGCCTTACCCCGGATAGCCGTCGGCCTATTACCTCTAATCGGGGATCACTCATCTTTCTTCAACCCCTTCACCGACGCGAGCCAGACGCCACGGCCCTCCGAGACCTCGAAGTCGGGGCTCCCGCATCGTGGACACTTGAGGTAGACGTGCGCCATCTCAGGAACGAAGTGGATAGCCTCCGAGACCTCCTCGCTTAGGGCGTCGGGGCTGAACAGCCACTCCTCGCCGCAGACACGGCATTTCAGCTTGGCCTTGACTAGCTCCAAGACTAACTTCGCGTTCTTCATGATGGGCGTTCGCATCTGGTCGAGGGCGAACTTGAGGATATCGCGTTCAACCTGCTGGAGTTCGCCGATCTTGACGGTCACCTCAGTGATCTCCTCCATTCCCTCCTCCTCAGCGATCCTTGTGACGGTGGAGATCACGCCCTCCGCCAGCGCCCACTCGTGCATACCGAGGCTTAGGCGGCCCAAGCTTAATTTGTTTTCGCATGAGTTCTTTGTAAGTACCCCTACAAGTAGAAGGTGATGATGACAACGTTTTTTTAAATGGCTAGAGAAACAAAAATTCATTGAAGAGAGAATCTCTTAAGGTCCTATACTTATCATGAGTGAAGCCCTCTTTCTATTAATTAATAGTTAGATATAGTTATTGAAATTATGATCGTGCTGTTTACTAAAACCTTCGATGAGTGTTTCACCATCGACGGCGTTGAGATGATCCACATGGGCAGCCATACAGAAGTATCAACTGTTGTCTATGTGGCTGATGACTGGGTGTTGTTCGCTGGGGACCTAATGTTCGCCGAAACCTTACCCTGGGCGGACAACCCATTGTTGAGAACCGATGCATGGATTCAAGCATTCAAAGTAATCCTCGACATCGAAATAGAAGCCATTTTTTAATGTCTAATGAAATAATCTCATTATTTGATAAAAGTTTAAAATAGTTAAAAATGATAATGATACTATGATTATTAATAAAATTATTAGATAATATATATTAAATATTTTAATAAATATAACATATTTTATGGTGGCTAAGATATTATGAAACCTATTATTATTTTTATCTCCAAACTTTTATGCCTATTTCATTTAGGTATTGAGCGGCTAGATGTGCTATGTCAGGTGTCTTGAATGGTATTCGAAGCTCTTTAATTTGGATCAGGATTTCCTTGTAGGAGATCTCCTGGGTATTCCTTTTGTTTATGTACTCGTCTAGGATGGTCTGTGCAACCTTTTCTGCAACCCTATACTTTGGGCTGAGTGTTCTGAAGTGTAATCGGAGGGCATTGGAAATCTCCTCTGTTGATGCACACTCCATAGCCCAAACCGTAGGGCGTGGACCTCCTTTAGAATTTCTTATCTTTGAGACTTTTACTGCTGGTTTGACAATATTTAGAACTCTAAGTCTCTTTAAGGCCCTATAGGATGTCGCCTCGGGCATTTTCAATTCATATTGTAATATCCAGGCAGTTGCAGCTCCTTTAAGACAAAAGTATAGGAATGCCTCAGCAACCGCGTTGGAAGAGAAAATATTCTCAGTAAACGAGAGCAATTTTTGTATGTTTTTTAGGGTTGTTTTTAAATTGTTTTTCTCTTTTAATAATAATAACTTACGGAAAATATAAACATAATTACTAAAGTTGCATTCATCAGATGAAAATAACTTTAAAGACAAATTTTTATAGATTTGAACCTTATCTGTATCCAACATGCATCTATCCTCTTACCTCAGTCCCTAAAAATCGTCTCAGCGTCAGCGGTCTTACCATCACGTCGATAATCTTATAAGATTACTTGTTAACATGTTTACATGCTAACATTTAGGGGAGTGTCGCCTTACCGAGGAAAACTGTCGCTATCCGTGGTCTCGACGTAGATCTTTATCACGAGGTTTTCTCGATGGCCAAAAAGGATGGAAAGCGTGTCGCAGACTTAGTCAACTTGGCCCTTAAAGATTTTTTAGATGGGGACAACAATAACAATGACGGTGATTTTGGAAAAAAAAGTGGTAATCCCACAAATAATGGAAGTTTTGTGCTCAGAAACGATGGCGAGATCAAACTATCTAAACGTGATATTTTGGGGCTTAAGAGGGAGGTGGGTAGATTTTTGATAGAGAATACAGGCCGCTTGATCTTCGAGAAGGATACAGACAAGGATTCATTGAAACACATTGAGAAAATCATAATCCACTCTGGAACGGTTGAGGTACCTCGAGCGCTATATCATCTATTCCTGCAAATATCCGAGATACACGGAAAGCTGGAGAAATATTGAATTACGAGAAATAGGAAATCGTTGTAGAGATGCATTTGTTAGGTGTGGAAGACGGTAGATTCAAGGCCTTTCCACGAAGTAAAGGTGCAACCACAGTACTTTGTTGTTTAGAGATGATAAATGATAGAATATACAGTGTAAGACTTGAATCCATCGAAGTAGACGGCCTTGACGCTACCGATAAAATTTTGAAGATGCTAGACGGTTTCACCGTTGAAGCAGTAATTTTAGGCGGCATCACTTTCGCAGGCTTCAACATTATAGATCCATCAACTATCTTCGATGAGACTGGTTTACCAGTGATAGTATACTCCGGGGTAGAGCCAGACAATGGTGCAATGCTCCTCGCGCTAAGGAGGCATTTCGACGACTGGGAGATGCGGTGGAGAGTCATCGAGGGATTGGGGGGCGTTTATGAAACGGTTACTCGAAGGGGCGAGCCACCAGTATATTTCGAGGTCGTCGGCGGCTCTGCGAGTTTTGCGGAGGAGGTTCTACGCTCTTCGGCTTTGTTATGCAGGATTCCAGAGCCTGTGAGGGTAGCTGGGATTATTGCTCGTGGGGTCAGCTACCCAGCATGTTGAAGTCTATGGATGTATGTTTATGTGTCTGGAGGTCTACGATGGATGCTATACCCGGCGTTGGAGTCAGGTTCATCTTTCTCTGGAAGGATGTCTGTTCTTGCCATGTGCCTGAGGCTATCATGGTGACCCCTTTGTATCTCATAGAATTGTGAACGTGTATATGCCCCATCTGGAAGATATCCGGTGTGGAAACGATGACCATTCTGTCCTCCTTCTCTGGAGCAAGGGGCGTAGATGATCCGTATGTTGGCGCTAGATGCCGGCATTTCAACAGGAGCTCCATCCCTTTTAAGGGTGAGTGGAAATCAAGTCCTGGCGTCTGTGATAGAACATCGTCAAGGGCTTTTCCATGGCAGATTAGGGCCTCAACACCGTTGATCAGTAGCCTGCTTGGATTCCCAAGCATATGGATCCGACTGTCTTCGTGGAGGCGGTATGCGTACTCCTTTGAGATTGGGGGCTGAGGCAGGCTCTTGCGGACGGCGTCGTGGTTGCCGGGTATGATGACTATCTCTACGTGGTCAGGCATCTTGGAGAGCAGGGAAGCCGCAGCGTCGTATTGCTCTTTTATGTCATGGATCTCTAGCTCGTTTATCTGCTCTGGATATATGCCTATACCGTCTACAAGGTCGCCGGCGATGATTACATATTTTACACGGGCTGAAAGTCTTCTCAACTTCTGAGGGCCTACCTCCGAATTCATCCACCTGATGAATCTGTCGAAGAGTTCTTCGTGGAAGTGTTTACTTCCGACATGGATATCTGAGATGAATGCTGCGCAGAGAGGGGCCTCCGACCTTTTAGGCTTCTTACTGGGGACATCAGGCCAGATGATGTCGTTAGCGATGAGCAGGTCCTGCCTATATTTTAATGCGTCTATACAGACAACCTGGTCTTCTAGGAGCATGAGGCCCTTTCTCACCGTCTCATCATCAGAGGCCATCACGGTTATAGATCCCTCGTGATCATCTAGTTCCATGAAGAGGCGTGCGCCCCTAGCTCTTTTACGATTCACTATTCCAATGACCTTAAACTTTGACTTAAGGGGCATCTTAAGGGCTCGGTCTATCGTCACCGCATCCTTAACGTCTAAACGTTTGCGTAAGATACCCTCGATCTTCCTGTATCGGCTGCGGAAATATTCTACGAAGCCTTCAACGTTGCCCGACGGCTCCGCCGGGCCGTTGTCCAAAACATCGAGCTGCGCTTCATATTCACTCGCCAGGGGCCGTTCCCTAATCTTTCCTGTTATGAATCTTCGAGGCTCCTTTTTCGATAACACCTCCTCTAGAACAGATTGCAGGAAGCTTTGGTCGAGTATATATCGATCATATGCGCTTGTGTTCGCTTTCTGGATCGCATGTCTAACAAGCTCTTCAAGGTCGCCTTCTTGGAGTGTTTTGAGATACTCGAATCCATCGGCGCTCAGCTGGTAACCTGACTCGATTATCCTCTGGATGGAGAACCTCAAAATCTCCGACATATTGATCCCAAGCTCCAATAGCTTGAATTAGCGCTATTCTTCGGGGATTCTAAGTTTTCTTGGCCATGGAGAGATAGTCCTCTCTAGGCGGGCTCCATGCCTCGTGGATCAAAGCGGGTTTATCTCCATGGGCTATGAAGCTGTGGATCTCGTTAGAGGGGATCGTCCAAGAGATGCCGGCTTCGACCTTGATGGATTTGCCTCCTGAAGTGAGTTCCCCTTCCCCTTCGAGGCAGGTTCCTATCTGCTCGTTATGGTGACTATGCTCAGGTAAGAATGCACTTGGCTGGATGACAATCCTAATTAGCGTCATTGTCTCCCCGCTCCCTAGGATAGCCATCTCAACGCCCTTCAAAGGTTTCAATCGAGGGGCGTCCTTTATACTCGTTGATCTCATTTAGACGCTCGATTCCGTCTCTATCCTTGAAAGCGTATAAATGCTTGTGTGGTCGATGGCCAAAGGCGCCTCAGACGGCGATCTTCATCTTCTCCCTCTGCTGTTTTATGATGTCTATGATCTCTTTTCTAATGTAGTACTTGTAGGGCATGCTGCTTGTGTTTCTATCAATGTAACCTCTATCGTACAGCTTCTTGAGCAGGCGGGCGGTGTGTTCCCTCGTCTTCTTGATCCTCTCCCTTATTTCAGGGACCGACCCCTCTCCCTCCTCTTCTATGATGGCAAGGACTTCGAGTTCTGTCCCCGTAAGCCGTTCAAGGATGGCATCCTTCTTAACTGGAATGGGCGCTTCCATCTGTGTTTTAGCGGTTGTCGGTCTATAGCTCTTGGTAAGCCCCATTAGCTCTTTCTTCATAGACTCAACCGCCTTCTCTGTATTCTTCACCTTCTCGGTGAGCCTCCTTGTCTCTTTCATCCCTTCCTTTGCGGTGTCGAGAGCTTCATTGCTGACTTTCAAGGCCTCCATCGACGATTGCTTAACTAACTTTAAGCCGTCGTTGATCTGCTCTAGGGACTTTTTTACCCTAGATATCTGATTAGAGAAGCTGAGGGTTATGCTTTTGACAAGGTCTTTGGCGCCTTCATATTCGCCTTGGGCTTGTTTGATACGGCGATAATAGATGAAGGATGCCGCCATGGTCACGGCGAGGAGCGATGCGGTAGCGAACAGGAGTTCCAAGACTCATCACATCCTAGATAAGATGCTCTATACTCTATTTTAAATCCGAATATTTTACATTTTTCTATACCTCGCATTTAACCATGTAGCAGAAGTGGCGATGCTGCCACTTATCTTGGACATTGAAACGTAACCCTTTTAATAACACCCGCTCGTTTGAACGCCGTCGCTGGGGCTCCTCTTAAACTCAGAGTTTAATAATTTCCCTATCTATAGCTTCTGGATGCCGCTTAAGGGGAGCTGAATGCTGGAGGCTGAGATCCAAATAACTGGGCGGGTTCAGGGTGTCGGGTTCCGTCCATTCATATACCGTAAGGCTGTCAAGAACAAGCTGACCGGCTACGTCATCAACCTGGGAGATGCGGGAGTTGAGGTGGTCCTCGAGGGAACCCAAAGCAGGATCGAAGCCTTTGTCATGGAGGTCAAGGAGGAAGCGCCAAGGGTCTCAGAGGTCAAGGACATTATTGTATCATACAAGCCTTACAGAGCGCGGTTCAAAGAGTTCAAGATAGAAAGAAGCCAAAACAGAGGTAGACTCGCATCCAGTATCTTTCCACCGGACATCGGGATCTGCGACGAATGCGTCAAGGACACGGAGAATCCCAGAACCCGTTGGTACGAATACCCTTTCACTGCATGCGCGTGGTGCGGGCCGAGGTTCACCGCGATAAGGGCCCTTCCTTACGATAGAGAGCGTACTCATATGGACGTGTTTCCGATGTGTAGGTATTGCGAAGAGGAGTACCGAGATCCAATGGACCGTCGTTTCGACGCCCAAGGGATCAACTGCTACCTCTGCGGGCCCAAGATGTCGCTATACGACGCCTCAGGCTCCTTGACTCGAGTCAAGGACGTTTTCGAGGTCGCAGCAGAGTTGCTGAGGGCAGGTAACGTGGTCGCTGTTAAAGGCATTGGAGGGGTACATCTAGCCGCTCTCGCTACAGACGATGATGTGGTGCAGGAGCTCCGTAGAAGGAAGAACAGGCCGTATCAACCCTTCGCGCTCATGTCGCCGAACATTGAAGCTGTGAGGTTTTTCGCAGAGCCCACGCCGGAGGAGGAGACCGTCTTAATGTCGTGGCGAAGGCCAGTTGTACTGGTGAAAAAGAAAAGCAGCAGCATTATATCCGAGCTTATAGCTCCAGGTCTGCATCAGGTTGGCGTCATGTTGCCTTACACAGGCATACATTTAATGCTGTTCAAACATCTAAAATCGCCAGCCCTTATAATGACGAGCGGAAACAAGCCAGGGTTGCCCATGGCGATAACTAATGAGGGCGCTATAAGTACTCTCAAAGGTATCGCGGACTACTTTTTACTCCACAATCGAGATATCATGAACAGATGCGACGACTCTGTCATTAGATTGATAAGGGGGAAGAAAGCCTTCATCAGAAGGTCGAGAGGCTTCGTACCCGATCCCGTTGAAGTACCTTTAAAGAACGGTTTATCCATAGCCCTGGGCGCTGAGCTGAGAAATACCGCCGCGATCACCTGCAACGGAAGGAGTTTCACGACACAATACCTTGGGGACATAACCAACCTAGAATCCTACGAGTTCGAACAGGAAGCGCTGAACGCTCTCAAGAGACTGCTTAATATCACACGTAACCCGGATGTGATAGGCTGTGACCTCCACCCAGCTTATATGACATCACACTTTGCGTCTGAGATATCACAGAAGATCGGTGTCCCCTTAGTCAAATCACAACATCATCACGCGCATATAGTCTCTGTCGCCGCGGAGAACAAGATCCCGCCGGATGAGCCCTTGATCGGCATCGCATTAGATGGTGCAGGATACGGCATAGATGGGACTATTTGGGGAGGAGAAGTCATAAAATCAACTTATTCAACATTCGAAAGAGTTGGCCACTTAGAGAGGATACCCATGCCAGGAGGCGACCTTTGCACGTATTATCCTCTAAGGACGCTGATAGCGGCTCTCACAAACACAACCTCGGACGAAGAGATATGTGATATCACAAAAAATCACATTGAAGGGGGTCTTCCGCATGGAGAAAAGGAGCTAAGATTAATTCTAAAACAAGCCAGAGAAAACCAAACGATAAAAACTTCGAGTTCTGGAAGATTCTTAGACGCGATTTCGGCTTTAACTGGTATCTGTTATTATAGAACATATGAGGGAGAGCCAGCCATGCGAGTCGAAGCAGCAGCTGCCAATGGGAATACAAACAGCTTTGATATTACCCCCAAGATCGAGCATAAAAACGGCGTTTACATCCTAAAAACCAGTAATATTCTATATAATATGCTTAAATCAAGGTACGAGGATAAAATATGTGATATTGCGGCTTTTGGACAAAAATATTTGGCTTCAGGTATGGCAGAAATTGCTCTTGAGGCAGCCGTTGAGAACGATATTAAGAATGTTGCTTTATCTGGTGGTGTTTTCGTAAATAGATTTATAGCGACCAAAATCATCGACACGCTCTCTAAAGAAGGCTTGAAAGTTCTTTTTCACAGATTTGTTCCTCCAGGTGATGGTGGAATCGCTATAGGTCAATCCTTGATCGCTCTATTTAGCGTGACATGATGTGATATCACATAATCTTTAAACTCTTAGGTTCTGCCAGCCGCCTTATTCCAGCCACCAACTCTTGTTCAATGTTTTCTAAAACTTTCCTAGCGGAACTAGGATCCCATCCCTGAACGATTTTGGCGTATTCACTCAGTTTCTCTGAGAGGATCTGATAATCTTCGAAGGGACCACTGTCGAAGATACCTACGTAACTTAGAAGCAAGATGGTGTATATTGCAGAGATAACGTTCTTCCTAGCCTGAGCCAATGTACGGCTAAATGAACCCCTACTAACTTTTTTAGACCTTAATAATGCCTTTTTTTTATAACTAATCGATTTATCTGCTTCGTACTTAGATAAAAAATCTATAATTAGCGATTCATATTGTATATCTGTTAAATTACTATATTTCAACAAAATAATGGCAATAGGATCCTTTACGAACCCATCAACGGTTTTTTTAAGTTTTACAAGTTCATTCATATAGATCAACCACCTTAGTTAAACCCCTCTTCTTACAGTAACTTCGTATACAAAACTGTATACGAGATAAAATAAATTTATCCCCGAGTTACGGGGGTAGGCGCAAGAAAACTATTTATGCTTATCTGTTAATTTGAACCTATAAATTAAAATATTTTAACATTAATACGCAATTTGATTTGCGGAAAACGCTTAAACCTTCAAAACCGTAGAAAGAGTTGATGTTAACTAGCGACGATTTGTTAGTAAATGCTTCTTTGGTCGAGAAAAAAATCACCGAATTCATACATGGACAGATCGAGACCTCAGGGCTTCAAGGTGCCATCGTGGCTGTAAGCGGGGGGGTCGACTCAGCTGTGACATTTGTGTTGACCGTGAAGACCTTAGGCAATGAGAGGGTTAGGGCGGTGACGATGCCTGAACGTGACATCACACCCGAGTGTGACATCAAGGATGTGATGCGCCTGGCTGAGATGTATGACGTTACATGTGATGTAGTCGAAATCACTCCCGTGATACATGTGATGCGTTCGATCCTGCCTCTTTACAACTCCTCCGACCTAGTATCATTAGGCAATGTCAAGGCAAGGGCGAGGATGACCATCATCTACCACTATGCGAATGTTTTACAGAGCATGGTTATAGGGAGCACCAACAAGACGGAATTGCTTACCGGATACTTCACTAAGTATGGCGACGGCGGAGTGGATCTAATGCCACTCGCAGGCCTGTATAAAACCCAGGTCAGACAGTTGGCTCGCTACCTCGGCATCCCCAAAAAGATCATCGATAAGACTCCAACGGCGGGCCTGTGGCCAGGGCAGTCCGACGAGGGAGAACTCGGCATAAAATACGGAGTCCTCGACCTCATACTATACGCGTGGGAGCGGGGAATGGGCGCCACTGCGATAGCAAGGGAGTTGAGCGTTCACCCTTCGACGGTGGAGAG
>CAZWKG010000003.1:12135-22090 GCA_964634705.1 uncultured Candidatus Bathyarchaeia archaeon
AGAACACGGTCAAGGCAACAATAAACAGGAAACAAGAGAAGGTCGTAGTGGTCTGCGGCAGCTGTGGCCTAAACGCCGCGTTCCAGGCCCAACCCCGGATGGAAGAGGTCGACGCTTACTGCCTCTTCGTGGATAACTACTACGGTATAGAAGGCAAGGAGGAGGCCCCCATTGGCTAGGTGCGTGGAAAAGTACCTTCTAGAAAAGATAAATAAAGAAGGGGCCATCCACATAACCCTCCTAGATCCGGATAAGACCAGATCAAATGACTGCGCCGTAATAGCCAAGGAAGCAGAGAAGGCGGGCACAGCAGCAATAATGGTCGGCGGCTCGACCCTAGCCTCCAAAGCCGACCTAGACGAAGCAGTGAAACAGATCAAGTCGTCGGTGAGCATTCCCGTCATCCTATTCCCAAACAATATCACCGGCGTGAGCCGCTACGCCGACGCCATCTGGTTCATGTCCCTCCTCAACTCCACTAACACATACTACCTCATCGATGTACAAGCACTAACCGCCCGCCTTGTAAAACAGTACGGACTAGAGACACTCTCAATGGGCTACATAATCATCGGCGACGGCGGGACCGCCGGCTTCATCGGCCAAGCACGCCCCATACCTTACGACCATCCGGAGCTGGCCCTCGGATATAGCCTCGCCGCGGAGACACTTGGCATGCACTTCGTCTACCTCGAAGCCGGATCTGGAGCGAAGAGACCTGTGCCGCCGGAGATGATCAAACTGGTCAAGAGCCACCTGTCAGTGCCTCTAATCGTTGGCGGCGGAATAAGGGACGGCCCCACCGCGAAGGGGACAGTGGAGGCTGGGGCCGATGCTGTCGTCACCGGAACTTTAGTAGAGGAAAATGATAAGGTGGGGGAAAGGATATACGAGATCGTAAGGAACATAAAATCCGTAGGAAGGTGAGATATTGACATCCTTCGAAACCTTCTTCACAGCCCTCAAAAAGGCGATGATGAAGCCCGATCTGTACAACATCTGGCCCGACTTTGAGCCTGTCTACGACGAGAACGAGTACTCGTGGACGACGCTCCGTGGCCTGGGTGAGACGTTGCTCCTCAACTGTGGGGAGTGCGACGGTCCCTCGGACATGAGGCATCCGCGATGCGACGCCTGTGTCCTGAAGCGCAGCAGAATCGCCTCCAAGGCTTACACGGCCACCACAGGCAAGGATAGAGAAAGGTGGTCGACCATAATGCTCTGCAGAATACACAGCCCCGACAGATAGTCATGGGGAGGCTGTGTTGAAGAAGCCCCAGATCTCTACTGAGTATCAAAGCTATTTCTCAGAGTTAGAGGAAAAACTGAACAGGCTGTACGAGGTGGCTAGGCAGGCCCGAGGAATGGGGCTTGACCCCTCGCTAATCCCCGAGCCTGAAATAACTCAGGACATAGCGGAGCGCGTCGAGAAGCTCATCGGCCCCCCGGGCATAGCCGAAAGGATGAGAGACCTCGAATTCATGGACCGCCGTGAGATGGCATTCAAAGTCGCGGAGGAGATCGTTTATGGGCGCTTTGGAAAGCTCGAGCGGGAGAAGGCCGCCGACCAGGCTGTCCGCACAGCACTTGCCATCGTGACAGAAGGCGTCACCATCGCGCCCATACAGGGCATAACAGAGATTAAGATCAAACGGAACCCAGACAGAAGCCAGTACCTCGCCATGTACTTCGCGGGCCCCATACGACCAGCGGGCGGAACGGCTCAGGCCTTGACCCTAGTTGTAGCGGATTTTGTACGCCGTCGCCTCGGCCTAGTCAAGTATAAACCCACGGAGGATGCCGTGAAGCGGTTCGTGGGGGAGGTCCGCCTCTATGAGCGTCGGGTCCGTAGGTTTCAGTACCATGTTAAGGACGAGGATCTCGAATTAGCGCTGAGAAACCTCCCCGTCGAAGCCACGGGGGTGGGCACGGACCCCTACGAGGTGTCCAGCTTCCGGGACATCCCCGGCATAGAGACAAATAGGGTGAGGGGAGGGGCTCTCATCGTTGTCGTAGACGGCGTTGTGGGGAGGTCTAGGAAGCTCTTAGGCATCTGCGAGGGCCTCCGTTTGGAGGGGTGGGAGTGGCTCTCGAGACTGGGAAACAAGTCCACTCCGGAGTCGGCAGCCAGCTTCATGGAGGAGATCATCGTCGGCCGCCCCGTCTTCTCATTTCCAAACAGAGTCGGAGGTTTCAGGCTCAGATATGGTAGGGCCCGGAACACAGGCCTCGCAGCTGTGGGCGTCCACCCCGCAACCATGATCATTCTCAACAAGTTCCTCACCACCGGCGTCCAGCTAAGGATCGAATTCCCAGGTAAGTCTGCCGCGGTTATGCCTGTCGACTCCATCGAACCGCCGGTGGTGAAGCTTAAGGACGGGTCGGTCCTAAGGATCGGGTCCGCAGAAGAGGCGAAGCGGCTTCTGGGATCGGTCGACTCCATCCTATCGCTGGGCGACGTACTAATCAATGCCGGAGACTTCATCCAGAACAACAAGAACCTGCTGCCGGTGGGCTACGACGAAAACCAGTGGCGTCAAGACCTCGACATGACGGTTAAAAAAATTGGCTCTGCGGCCGCCGAAAAGAGCGGGCTGGCCCTTCAACGGTTGAAGACGCTCATTCGTGACCCCTCCCCCGTCCCCAGTCAGCGTGAAGCATTGGCACTATCTAAGGTCGGCGCCCCTCTCCATCCGAGATATACCTACCCATGGTCGAATGTTTCGAAGGAGGCGTTCCTCCGGCTCAGGGACAACCTCGCGGCGGTTTGGCCAAAGGAGCCCCCCTTCGAGGTAGCCCTAGACGGGGATGACAAGGCCACCCTTGAGGACCTACTCGTCCCCCACGCGGTCTCTGAGCGAGGGGTCCTCCTATCAGAGGCCGCACCGATATTGGAAAAATGCCTAGCCCTCGACAGGCTGTACGTCGAGGTCGCCGCTATGACGCCCCTGGAGATTGTGCGTAGCCTGTCGGGCTTGGATGTGAGAGAGAAGGCACCCGTCTACGTCGGCGCGAGGATGGGACGGCCCGAGAAGGCGAAGGAGCGGAGGCTGTCGCCCTACGTCCATGTGCTCTTCCCCGTGGGGAGGGCTGGAGGAGCCCAGCGGGACATCCTGAAGACAGAGAGGGGTCGTGCGGTCTCTGTTGAACTCGTCAACAGAAGATGCCCCCGCTGCGGCGCTCGCTCCTTCGGGGTGATGTGCCCGATCTGCGGCGAGGAGACAGTCACAATATGGAGGTGCCCCCGCTGTGGTCGTCAGCTTGACCGCGGAGCCTGCCCCGTCTGTAACGTTGAGGCCGTGGCATACAGCACCCTTGACATCGATGTCAGAGAGCATCTGGAAAGGGCCTGGAAAAGGGTTGGTGTGCCGTTTCCAGACCGGTTCAAGGGCGTAAAGCGGCTTATGAATAAGAAGCGGCTGCCGGAGCCCCTCGGGAAGGGGCTGCTGAGGGCCCGATACGACCTATCCATGTTCAAGGACGGGACTATAAGGTTCGACATCACCGATGCCCCCCTCACCCATTTTAAGCCCCTTGAGGTCGACGTTTCTGTAGAGCGTCTCAGGGAGCTGGGATACGCTCACGACAAGGATGGCGCACCCCTCGCATCCCCCAGCCAGATGCTAGAGCTGAAAGTGCAGGACCTGATCCTGCCTGAGGAGTGCGGCGACTACCTCGTCAAGATCTCAATGTTCATCGACGACCTTTTGACCAAGTTCTATAGACTCGAGGCCTTCTACGGGATCAGAGAAAGGCAAGAGCTCGTGGGCCGCTTGGTGCTCGGCCTCTCCCCCCACACCTCCGCCGCGGTCGTAGGAAGGGTCGTCGGCTACACCAAGACCCGGGTCTGCTACGCCCATCCCCTCTGGCACGCGGCGAAGCGGCGGAACTGCGACGGCGACGAGGACGCCGTCATGCTGGCCCTCGATCCTCTGCTGAACTTCTCAAACGAGTACCTCCCCGAGCAGATCGGGGGGTTGATGGACGCCCCCCTCTTCGTGATCCCATTCCTCAACCCGAGCGAGGTGGACAAGGAGGCGCATAACGTCGACGTGATGACCCGCTACCCACCTGAGTTCTACAGGCTCAGCGGCGAGGCCGCCAGCCCCAACGTCTACGGGGCGCTTATAGACACCATCGGGAAGAGGCTCGGAACCAAAGCCCAGTTCCAGGGTTTCAGCTATACAGAGCGGTGCTCCAACATCAACCAGGGCGCCCACTACGGCGCCTACACGAGCCTCCGAAAGATGCTTGAAAAGCTTGAGAGCCAACTAGAGCTATCGGAGAAGCTGAAGGCAGTAGATGTGAAGACCGTCGCCCTCGGTGTCCTGACAAGCCACTTCATGAAGGACATCGTAGGGAACCTGCGCGCCTTCACAAGCCAAGGGTTCAGATGCGTAAAATGCAACCGACGGTACAGGCGGCCTCCCCTCAAGGGCGTCTGCATCAGGTGCGGCGGATCCCTGACACTGACAGTCCACAAGGGAGGCATCGAGAAGTACATAGAACCCGCCATGAAGCTGGTCCAGAGGTACGGACTTGACGAGTACTACGCAGACAGGCTGAGGCTTGTGAGGGATGAGATCGCCTCACTGTTCCCCGAGGAGGAAGCCGAGGAGGAGCCATCCGGGAAGCAGATCGACCTGACGGATTTCCTAAGGGGCTGATTTTGTTCAACAAGAGCCTTAAATTACCCGCGCGAGAAGATAAGGCGGTAGAAGCAGAAGGAGATATTAACTCCGAATACAATCTGCAAGTTCCACTTAATTTATTTAATCATCTAAAAGTAGGGGAGGTTGAATTCGCATCAATTGGACTTGGACTTACGGCAAATAGACCTAGGATATGCAAAGATTTTTCTCTGGGCACATGCCCATGTGAAGTAGAGGGCCTTTAATGAGCAAGAAGAAGCGAGAGAGCGGGGCAACCATGCCGGCCTCAAGCGCGGGGCTGATGCGGTTCTTCCAGGACGAGGCCCACGGGGTAAAGATAAAGCCTGAGTTCGTTATCGTCGGCGCCATCACGCTTATTATGGCTGTGATCTTGGCGCATCTCCTCTTCCCACTAATGTCCCTTTAGATCCTACTGGATTTAGAGGGGAGCATTATTTTAAGCGTCAAAGCCCAGTTCTATCAGGCTTGATAAGGATACGCATAGGGCTTGGTAAGGATGGCGGAGGCTGCTCTGCGGGTTGTGGGCCGGTAGAGACGCATCAAATAGGATGATAAGCTACTACTCGTACCTCTTCACCTTCCCCTCCAGAGAAGCCATGATCGCAATAATCATGGCCCTATGTACAGTCGGCTGCTCCTTGGCTTTTACACTGGCATGGGGTTTGGCCTACGCTTTTCGCGGCCTTCTATACGGCCTTCTCGGGCTGACGGCCCCTCTCCTAGTATCAGACGCCATGGTAGAGCCCCTATTCAAGGACGACGTCTTCCTCACACCGAGGAGGTTCACTATCCTCTCATATGCCTCTTGCATCATATATGTCGCGGTGGTCTTCCTCTCATCATTGGTTGTCGCCTTGACAGGGCTCACCGACCTCCTCGAGAGAGGCGTCATGTTTGCAGTTGCAGTCAACGCCTCCCTCCGACACCTCACTATCAGCGTCTTCTCAACAAAGAGACTCAGGGAGAACCTAGTGGCTACGTTCATGCAGCCAGCCCTGTGCTTCGCTACAGGTGTGATCCTCCTCCCCATCTTGGGGCTCCACATACCGATCCTAGGCTTTTGCGGCGTCGCTATCACGGTGGTCGGGGCGCAGCTTATACTCAGCGTGATGGGGATGTGGAAGGATGCCCCTCGGGAGCTGAGGCCGATACCCCTATTCCGAGCCTTCATCCTAGCCTGGGCAGAGGAGATGAACAAGCCGCTCGAGGATCAAATCACACTCGCAGGTTCGACCCAAGATTTATGTATCGATGCACTAACCTTTAGCGATACCGTCGGCCAATGTAGGGCAGCGCTTATAGTGCCCTACATCCACCCCGGCCCCTTCAGGAACGTGGGGAGCAGTGCCCTTCCCAATCTTATAACATCGCGCCTAGGGGAAAAAATGGGCTGCGAGGTGCTTGTTCCCCACGGGGTATCGACACACGAAAGAGATCTGACACGCAGCTGCGATGTCGAGAGGGTGGCCGACGCCCTTGAATCGAATCTACGTGTCGGAGGGGCATTCGAACTCGCCTCCCCCCTCATATGGGCGGAGAGGCATGGCGCTCAGGTGTCTTGCCAGATTTTCGGCGATGTGGCCCTCCTCACCCTCACGCTCTCTCCAAAGAGCTATGACGACCTCCCGGAGGAGCTAGGCGACAAGATCATGGAGGCCGCCGCTGCGATGGGCGTGACCCCGGTCGTCATAGACTCGCACAACAGCATTCAGCAGGAGGATGACCTCAATGAATCAGACGTGGACAACCTCTTTCATGCGGCGACCGAGGCCATAAGATGTGCCAGGGCGGCGCCGAGGTACGCATTTTCCGTCGGCGCCGCACGGGTCATTCCCCGAGAGTGGGGCCTAGATGATGGAATGGGGCCAGACGGGGTCGCCGCCTTCGCTGTGCGCCTCGAAAACGGTTATACCTGTGTCTACGCGGTCGTGGACGGCAATAACATGAGGTCCGGGCTGAGGGAGAGGGTCATCGACGCCTTGAAGTCCCGCGGAGTCGATGAGGCAGAGGTCCTGACATCTGATACGCACCTCGTCAACGCCATCGGCGCCACCACCCGCGGCTACTACCCGATAGGGGAGAGGACTGATGGGCAGAAAATCATCGGCTACGTGGTCGAGGCCGTCGAAGCAGCCTTATCCAAGCTTGAGAGGTGCCGTGCAACACACATCCGAACTGTTGTGTCCGGGCTGACGGTTCTGGGTGAGGCAGGCCTCAACCTCTTAAGCGGCGTGCTCGAATCCGCCTTCGCCCTCTTCAAGAGGACGGCGGCGATAGCGACGTCGGCCTCACTACTGCTTTCATTTGCCGTAATCTTCCTTCTCTGATTATTTTGGAAAACATCAGGAGATCCATATAGATTCTTCATTAATGTAGGTGAACTCTGATGTGTGAGGGCGTGTTCGATCGTGAGGGGAAAGATGTATCTTTAAGTTAACTATGAACCCCGTTGTGGCTAGCCTCATCTAGCTCAAAGCTTGTGCCCCAGAGTTCTGAATAAGGGTCGGGATAAGTAGATAGGCGAAGTGACTTTGCTGTGGAGCTGCTGAGATCTATGTTCCTCATTGATATCATCATATATGTCCTAACCCAAAGAACCGAGTTTCTCACTGATCTGAGATGCCCGGAGGGGAGCGTCTGACATCGACATAAGGCTTAACAAGATGAAGCTCCTCTGCAATCTTAAGCTCAGTTTTATTAAGAGTCGAAGACAAACAGCTATTCGCTAAAGGAGTGTTATAGAGTTGAGCTACCCGAAGATCGTTGTAATTCCACCCGGCCCAAAGGCGAAGGAGATTATGGAGAGGCATCACAAGTATATTGCGACCACAACAATCGACCCCGAGTATGCCCCATTGGTTATTGAAAGCGGTGAAGGCGTCTGGTTGAAGGATGTGGACGGCAACGTCTTCCTCGATTTCTCCAGCGGCATAAGTGTGTTAAACGCTGGGATCAGACCTCTCGAGGTTCAAAAGGCAATAGAGGACCAGTTGAAAAAGGTTTGGCACGCTGCTGGAACCGACTACTACAATGAGAAGCAGGTGGCACTTGCGGAGAAACTGGAGGAGATCGCCCCGGGCGGCTTCGAGAAGAAAACCTTCTTGTCGAACAGCGGCACCGAAAGCATCGAGGCAGCTCTGAAAATTTCGAGGTGGAGCACTCAGCGCAAATTGTTCTTAGGATTCATAGGCGCCTTCCACGGTAGGACCTACGGTTCAATGAGTTTTATTGCAAGCAAGAGGGTTCAACGTTCAAGGCAGTTCCCAACTATGCCCGGAGTGTACCATGTGCCCTATGCGAACCCGTATAGGAACCCGTGGCACATCGACGGATATCAAAACCCAGACGAGCTCGTCAACAGGGTGATGGAATACATAGAAGAATACCTTTTCCAACGCTATGTGCCGCCTGAGGAAGTTGCATCGATAGTCTTTGAACCCTTCCAAGGTGAAGGCGGCTACATATTTCCACCAAAAAACTTCTTCAGAGAGCTGAAAAAGTTGGCGGACAAAAACGACATCAAACTCGTAGCAGACGAGATCCAGTCAGGGATGGGGCGGACGGGCAAGATGTTCGCGGTTGAACATTTCGGGGTTTCCCCTGACATCCTCTGCGTTGCAAAGGCCCTCGGCGGCGGAATACCCATTGGCGCCACAGTCTTCAGGAAAGAGATGGACTTTGGAGTGCCTGGAGTTCATAGCAACACCTTCGGAGGAAACATGGTCGCCTGCGCAGCGGCTTTAGCAACGATAAAAACCCTTGAAAACGGGCTGGTTGAAAACGCCGCGAAGCTGGGAAGCCTCTTCAAGGAAAAGCTTCAGGAGATGTACGACAGGTACGAGATCGTAGGGGACGTCAGAGGAATGGGGCTTGCTTGGGGAGTGGATTTTGTAAAGGACAGAAAAACGAAAGAATACGCGAGAGAAAGGAGAGATAAAATACTTCTTGAATGCTTGAAGAGAGGACTCGCCCTTCTTGGCTGCGGAACGAGCACTATACGTCTCATACCGCCGCTCTGCATAACTGAGGAACAGGCAAAAACAGGACTAGACATACTAGAACATGGAATTAAAGCCTGATGGAAGGTGGAATTCAAATGAAAGCGTTGATTTTAGGAGGAAGCGGAATACAGGGGGCCGCTGTAGCTCAGGACATGGTGAAAAAGGACAGTGTGACCGAGGTTGTAATCGCCGCTCGACGGAAGGAAGCCCTTGAAGCCACCGCTTCTAGGTTAAAAAACGAGAAGCTGAAAACCAAATGCGTAGATGTCAGCGACAAGGATGGACTAGTTAAACTGATTAAGAAAGGCGGATTCGACGTAGTGGTCAGCTCCGTCCCCTGGAGAGTCGCCATACCTCCCTTAGAGGCATCGATAGAGGCAGGAGTAAACCTCCTCGACTTCGGACTGTACCAAAACTTGGCATTTGACGAAAACATATCGAAGTTCGATGAGAACGCGAAGAACAGAGGGGTCACGGTTGTACCAAGCTGCGGCGTCGCCCCTGGACTGACCAACATGCTCGCCGGACATGGAGCAAGCAAACTCGACAGGGTGGACAAAATACACATATTCGTAGGCGGTATTCCCGAAAAGCCGCAGCCGCCTCTAGGCTATAAGACCGTCTGGAGCCTGGAAGGCGTATGGACTGAATACTCGGGGAAGTGCAGAATAATTAGAGACGGAAAAATGGACGAGGTAGACGCCGCATCCGAGCTTGAATTCATAGATTTCCCCAAAATAGGGAAATTGCAAGCATTCTACACCGATGGAATTGGAACCTTGCTACATAGCTACAAAGAACCCTTCTTGAAGGGGGTTCAGGAGATATACGAGAAAACATTGAGGTGGCCAGGACACATAGAGAAGATATACACTTTGAGAGAATGCCTGCTTCTCGACACTGAACCCATAAAAGTAAAAGGGGTGGAAATCTCCCCGAGAAGATTCCTGACAACTCTCCTAAATCCGGTGCTCAAGTTAGGAGAAGACGAAAGGGACATGACGGTGCTGAGGGTTGACGTCATCGGAAGTAAAGAAGGAAGCAACGCAGAGTACAACTTCTACATGGCCGATTACCGCGATACGAAGACCGGCGTTCTCAGCATGGCAAGAACCACGGGTTACACCGGATCCATCGTATCCCAGATGATGTACGAGGGTAAAATCAAAGAGAAGGGCATAGTCATGCCTGAAGAGTTAGGCGCAGACCAGAAGATCTTCAAAGAAATACTAAGGGAATACGCAAAAAGAAACATCACGATCGAAGAGGAACACAAGTTCC
>CAZWKG010000003.1:22190-28717 GCA_964634705.1 uncultured Candidatus Bathyarchaeia archaeon
GTCTCCACCTCCCTTACCTGTGGAGCTTCTAGGACTCGGCCGCGTATGGTGATGTTCCTCTGCCCCTCCCTCAGTCCTTGGACATTCATTAGCCTCTGATCTCTGTCCGGAACAGCCACGGTTACATCATCCGGGTTTATGGTCAGCCGCCCATTCCGGCCTATATTCAGCCCCACGGCTCCCAACCCCATCCGGGTGTAACCGTTCTCCACAGCCACAACCGCTCCGACTTGAAGCTCCCCCAGCATCTCGACCTCGTCGCCCCAGAGGCTGAGCCTCACGGAGCCCGAGTCATCCTCCAACAGCACCGACGCCACCTTTCCCACACTGCCATCCCGCCTACTGAACTCCCTCACCCCACCGATTTGAGCGACGCGGGCAGCCACGTTGACACCGCTCATCCCATCTCTTAGATCCGCCAGCTTCGTCCAGTGGGAGACGGGCTCCTTGGGCTCGACACCGACCTCAAGCACCTCTACAGCGGTCGCCCAATTGACATGCACCTCAGGCCTACCTACATCCCTCATCCTGGCTGAGCCGTTGATGAGCCTCAGCTTTGTCCCCAACTCGATATCCCCCACCTCGTCGGCATTGTCGTCCCAGAGGACGACGTTGATGCGGCCTCCCCCCTCCTCGAGGACTAGGCGGGCCACCTTACCTACGCTGCCATCGCGCCGGGTGAAGGTCGACGCCGGATACCTGTCCACGACCACGCCTACCAGGTTGACGCTGCCTTCGCCGTGAACCTCCCCCGGCGTCTTGAAGAAGCTCTCTATAGGAGGGTATTTCTCCTCCACAGCGTCCAAAGGCTCGAGGTATATCTGGCCCCGTCCGCCGACGTTGATCTCGACCCTCCCACGGCGCTCCCTAGTGTAGCCGTGGAGTATCCTCACGATCTTCCCAGGCTTGATCTTGCTCGCTGCGACATGGTCGGCTTTCTCATCCCAACAGACGACGGCCACAGAGCCCGTCTGGTCGCCCAGAAGCATCCTAAGGACCTTCCCCTCTCGCCCGTCCCTGCGGAAGAAGCTTCTAGCAGAGAAGACGTGGATTACTCGGCCAGTTAAGGAGACGTCGCTGAGCCCGGAGGTGAGGTCGCCGATCCTGAGCTTCGCCTCTATCCTCTCCCCAGCGCCGTCCAACCCAAGGTTCGAAGCCACTAGGTGGGCGGCGGCCTCCTCCGTCAGCAGCCCCGCAGCCTTCCTCCTCTCCTCGTCGATGAGGCTCTCCACCGCCTCCCTCGTAAGCTTAGGCCTGAGTGCGAGGACGCGTTTAATGATATCTTCGGTCCCGGACATATGGAGCCCACTGGCTTATGTTATCTTAGCAGTGCTTGATAAATTGGACGTCTTAATCCTCGGCTTCTCCCCTGCTCGCGTATAGATAGAGGAAGCCCAGAGCGAAGGTGATGATGGCAAGGATTATGGCCATGTCGTATAGGATGTTGAAGAAGCTGTTGAGGCTCACATCCCCGAATACCACAGACCATGTATATAAGCTATGACGCTACGTCGACCCCTTAATTAGCCGTCTCCTTTCTTGAAGGACTGGCCCCTCCACTCCGCCATCAACGTGTCAAAGAACTCGTCCCCCTCGCGGATCTCATCGTAGGCGCCGAGGGCTTCGGCCAGCCTCTGACCTATGAGGTGGTAGCAGACGCCGGCCTCGCCGTTGACGACGCGGAAGTAGAAGTCGTTACAGCTGCAGTAGCCCGACGCTGGCAGAATCTGGTATTCCCCGCTCCGGCCTACGACGATCCACGCTGTCCGCCCCGAGGGCTTGAAGATGTAATGCTTCACCCTGCCCTCCTCGACGAGCCTCCACGCTTTTTCGAACCTGTCGCTGAACGACGACCGGAGCCTCTCCCATTGAGACCGTGTCAGCTTCCGCGCCGATCGCGCCGCGTTGCAGATGCTCTCTAGGATCCGCCGCTCCACTGTAGCCATTTACTTTCCCCTAAGGAATCTCTTTCTGGAACTCCTCTTTTTGAGTTTCGTGCAGATCTGAAGATTGAGAATCGTATTTAAATTGGTCGGCGGCCGAAGGGTCAGTAGGGGAATCCGTTGATAAGGCTGCTGACGCCGTGGCCCGCCATGCTCGTCGAGGGGGGGGAGCGTGTACTGTTGGCGTCGGACTTCCATCTGGGATTGGAGTACGAGCTGGCTAAGATGGGCATCAACATCCCCTACCAGACGGACCGGATACTGGGCGAGCTGATCGCCATCGTCCGAGCGCATCGCCCTGACAGGCTACTCCTGCTAGGGGACATAAAGCACGGCGTACCCATCACCTCCTTCCTGGAGCAGCGTGAGATCCCGAGGTTCTTTGCCGCCCTATTGGAGGAGGTGGAAATCATTGATGTTGCTCGGGGAAACCACGACAGCAACCTCCAGCACCTCATCCCCGAAGGCGTCTCCATCCACCCCTCGAAAGGCTTCATGGTGGGGGACGACTTCAGAATCGCCGCAATGCACGGCCATGCCTGGCCTTATCCCCGGCTGATGGCCGCCAACCTGATAGTGATGGGCCACAACCACCCGACGGTGCTACTGAAGACGCCGCTAGGCATCCGTGTCTCCCAGAGGGTATGGGTCAAGGGACGATGCGACGGCGCCAACCTCGCCAAAGTCTTACTCCGTCAGGCTGGGGTGGATGCCGAGGGCGACCCGCTGGAGGCGTTCGAGGCGAAGTTCGATGCGAGGATCGACGACCCCCAGGTGGTGCTGATGCCAGCGTTCAACGACCTTTTGGGTGGGCTTCCTGTCAACGCCGAGGCCCCTAAAAGCCTTCTCGGCCCCCTCCTCCGCACGGGTGCCATCAAGATAGATAACTTCGAGGCTTGTCTCCTCGATGGCACCTTCCTCGGGAAGGTGGGGTTCCTGCGCACGTTAGCCTGAACTTAGTCTATCAAGCAATCTGTATTATATAACCCGGCTGAGGCGGTTGTCCTTCAGCACTGCGTAGCACAGGTGGCATCTATTCACGAAGTTCTCCTGTCCCCTCAAGCCTAGACGCCTCTGGAGCCCACGGGGTCCCTCTTCCGACAGCACCTTGAACAGTACCCGCCGGCTCGCCTCCTCTATCAGCTTCTGAAGCCTAACCTGCTTTACGTTTCCAACCTCAGCCGCCTCAGTCAACCCTGCCACGGAGCAGCATGGGAGCACCCTCCCCGACGGGTCGATGGCTATGTCGCGGAGGACGGCCTTGCAGGGCCCGTCGAGGGGGCCGTCCCCAATGAGCCACTCGTCTTCGGGGATCTCAGCCGCCCTACCAACTGGGATGAAACCCGTCTCGATGGCAAGAGCCGAGGGAGCCTCCCTCAACACTTTGTCCCCAACGATTTGGATTCCATCATCGCCCAGCAGCCTAGCAACCTCTTTGACCCTCAGCTTGCTCGACCGCGCAACTGCGCACATTATGGTCACCTTCAGCCCCAAGCGCTTCGCTGCCTCGTAGCAGTTGCGGACTCTGTCGAAGGGGATGTGGCGCTGGTGGAAGTCGTCTGCGCTGATATTGATTACGTCGAGACCGACATTCATCAGCCCCTCCAGCCACCTCCCCGCCTCTCCCTCAGTAACAGCCCAGAAGCAGTTTGTGACACACTCGGTCTGGAGGTTTCTCTCCGTGGCGTAGGCGACGAGACTCTGGAGCATCTCAGGGAGCAGGAAGGGTTCGCCCCCTGTGAAGCTGATCCATTCCACCGTCGGAATCTCCCTAGCTTGATCGATGTAGCCATCGGCTTCATCAAATTCCATATGGGCCGTCTTGTCCGGCCCGGAGTTGAACCAGCAGTGACTGCACGCAACGTTACACTGCTCCGTGATCAGAAGCCCCACACGGAAGGTCTCTACAGGATTTAAGAAGTGCGGCGCCACAGGTGATTGGAGTCGCGCGGCCACATAAGGGTTATTAGAAAAAGGAGGGTCTAGGATAGGGCCTTCTCGACCTTCTCAAGCGTCTCCAGGATGACCTGGTTGGCGAGGTGGAAGCCGTCCTCGACCATGTTCCTCTGTCGGAGCAGCTTCGTTTGCAGGAACTTGAACTCCGGAGTATGGGGTAGGGGCAACTCGACGAGCTTCACGATCCCTTGGAGCCTGGGGAAGGGCGTTGCGCCGAATGTCTCCATGGACATCTGCTCCGTCTTTTCTGCGTTTGAGTGGGCGATGAGGTTGATGTGCCTCGACACCCATATAATGCAGCGGTTCAGCTCCTCCAGCACCGCCTCAGGCACCCCCTTCTTGAGGGCCACCTGCACGGCGTCCTCCAGCGCCTCGGCCGACCCCCTGAACTCCTTAGCCCTTTCGATGACGGGTTGGAGGTTGAAGTAGGCCTTTACCTTATCCGCCTTGGCCTGGAGGTCGTTGAGGATCTCGAGCATGGAGTCCGCATAGGGTGTGAAGTTCATCGGCAGCACGGGGCAGTTCGTCATCCTGAATATGTAGTTGAGCTCGACCTTCACATCCATCGCGAGGACGTCAACGTCGCCATAGTCAATTGTGGCATAGGGCGTGTGCCACCACCAACCGCCGCCTGAGTAGTTCACGAAGGGGTCGTAGAGCTCCTTAGGGCGGGCCGAAGTCGCGCTAGCATGGGGGAGGCCGGTCCCCCAGAAACTGCTGTCCCCCGCCCGGGTCGGCCACCGGAAATTCTTGACCTCTATGCCGGTCGCCGCCTTTATGCTCTCCACAGCCAGCTCCTGAACCTCGCCTATGGGCGCAGCCCGATAGGTTTTCGCCCCCTCAGCGCCCGGCGAGTCGACGTTGAGGAAGCCTATGCAGCGGTAGCGCAGCTCGTGCCAGAAGGCGTCGTTGTACCACGTGGAGCCCGCGTAACGGCCTATCTCGTGCCCAGTCCAGAAGGCGAAGCGGACGCTCCGGCCGAGGCTCTCCTTATGCCTGTTGAGTATCCGAGCAAGCTCAAGGAGGGCCACGTCCCCGGAGGCGTTGTCCGTGACGCCTGGGGAGAACGGCGGCGTGTCGACATGCCCGTTCACTAACAGAAACCTCTCCGGGTCCCTTGCGCCCTTGATCTCGGCGACGAGGAGCGGCAGCTTCTTCCATCCGGTCTCCACGATGGAGGTGACGCGAGCGCGCATACCGCCTTGCTTCGCGAGGGCCTTCAACAGCTGCCCATCCTTGTTGGCAACGTGGACGATGGCGGGTATCCGCTGGATCAGGTGGACGTTGTCAGAGGTTGGGTTCCCCGACACCGAGAAGTCGGCTCGCTGGTGGACCACCGTCGGCATGAACTCATCCTGCTCGATGACGATTAGACCCTTAACCCCCATCTCCTGCAACTTCAGCAGCAGCCCATCCCGCAGCCCCATCCAGTCGACAGGGGTCGCCTGGTCTGCCAGCACTATCTTGTCGTGGCACTCTGTCCCGCCGATGTCGGGTGGCTCGATGTAGACGACTTCACCCTCGATACCTTCATGGCCTGTCGTCCCGACCTGACGGTAGGGTGTGCACTGGACCTCTAGCCTCTGGGGCGATATGACTTCAAGCTTAGCCCACTTTGGATCGCTGATGTAGGCATCATAGCGGAGCACCTGCGGCTCAAGGCCGTACTCCTTGAGCTTCTCCTTCAGGAACTGGATGGTTGTTTCCTCCTGAGGGCTGCCGGAGGGGATGGGGGTGAACTCCATGAAGCGCTCCCAGTTCTCCCTCATGAAGGGCTTGGAGATCTCGGCCTCCATCTCAGCGAGGAGCTTCCTGTCCTCTTTGGTCAGCCAGATCATTAACCTTCATGATTAGGTAGATCGATGCAGGGTTTAACGGTTGTGTGTAGCGGTTCTAGATGGAGCTGGCTATAAACGCGGTTTGATTAGCAGTCGCTTTTTTCAGTCCGTCCCTGAAGGCGAGAGAGGCCTGTACCTTCTCTACTGGTTAAAAATGAATTTAAAGCTCTCGCTTATTTCTATTACATGTGAATAGTCGCAAGATATCAGTGATTGTCGCAGTTATTATAATCGTATCGTTAGTGGGTCTGTGGCCCCACCTCAATTATCAAAGGGGTAAATTCGGTATCTACCTCGCGGAGACAGGTCAATTGATAATCTCGGATGAGGACATAAAATACTACAGCCAACAATTCCATGAAATCAAGCTAACGCCGGATGGAGTCAGCAAAATCAAGGCGTTGAAAGTGCCGACATCAGGTTTACCCTTCAAGGTAAAAATAGGCGATGAAGTGGTTTATACCGGGACCTTCTGGACGGCCCTATCATCACAGTCTTACTCGGGAATCGTAATAAACGTGTTGGATATTCGAGATGACATAATAAAGCTTGAGAAAGGATATCCTTCTGATTCTTTCTTCCATGGGGAGGATCCCAGAGGCGATCCTCAAATTATGAGTTATCTTAGTAAGATTGGTAAACTCGGCCCCTAAAGAATCTCCAGCCATAACGGCGATACCCGTGTAATAGTGATATTCTAATGGAAGCCCCTTCATAACCCCCATACGAGTGGATTGGTGGGGTCGCCCGGATTTGAACCGGGGATCTCGCGGGCCCGAGCCGCGTATCT
>CAZWKG010000004.1:0-27329 GCA_964634705.1 uncultured Candidatus Bathyarchaeia archaeon
TTGAAGACGTTGACGCCCATGGCGAAGCCGTCCTCCTTCTCGTGGGCCGCCTTCAACGCCACCATGGTGTCTAGGATGTCGAGGCCGGCGTTCTCCGCCAGGGTCCTGGGCACGATCTCCAGGGCGTCGCTGAAGGCCTCGATGGCGAGCTGCTCCCTGCCGCCTACCTGCCTAGCGTAGTCTCTCACCGCCTTGGAGAGCTCCGTCTCTATGGCGCCGCCGCCCGGCACCATCTTTGGGAGTTCGGCGACGTCGGAGACGACGTAGAGGGCGTCGTTCATCGTCCGCTCCGCCTCGTCGATCATCCGCTCCAATCCTGCTCGGATGAAGATGGAGACGGCCCTCGGGTCCTTGCACCCCTCGACGAAGACCATCTTGTCCTCTCCGATCTTCCGCTCCTCCACCACCTCGCAGGCGCCCAGGTCGGACTTCTTCAGGTCGGCGAGGTTCGAGACAACCTTGGCGCCGGTCGCCTTCCCCAGCTTCTCCATGTCTGACTTCTTCGCCCGTCTGACGGCGAGGATGTCCGCCTTCGCTAGGAAGTGCTGTGCGACGTCGTCGATGCCTTTCTGGCAGAAGAGGACGTTGGCTCCGCTGGCCTTGACGCGGTCTACCATCCTCTTCAGCATCTCCGCCTCTTGGTCGAGGAAGGCCTTTATGGCGTCGGGGCTGCGGATGCGTATCTCGGCGTCGAACTCCGTCTTCTCCACCTCGATGGGTGCGTCAACGAGGGCGATCTTCGCTTTGTCCACGCGCTTCGGCATCCCGGCGTGGACGGCCTCCTTGTCGACGATGATCCCCCTCACAAGCTCGGTCTCCTGGAGCCTCTTCCCCTCCTTCTTGACAATCTGGACATTGTCCACATCGGCGATGATTTCGCCGTCCCGCTTCTCGATGATCTGCTTGATGGCGTCGATGGCTATCCCTGCGAGGTGCTCCCTGGCGAGGGAGACCGCCTTGCTCCGCATCGCAGTGGTCGCCAGCTTCATCAGCGTCTCTCTATCATCGAGGTCAATGTCGAGGGCCACCTTCTCCAGCGTCTCCGTGGCCCTCTTGGATGCCTTCTGATAACCGGAGATGATGATGGAGGGGTGGATGTTCTGCTCGAGCAGATCCCCAGCCTTCTTTAGGAGCTCGCCGGAGAGGATGACTGCCGTCGTCGTCCCGTCCCCGACCTCATCGTCCTGGGTCTTCGCGACCTCGATATCATCTTCGCTGCCGGATGCTGGACATCGATCTCGTCTAGGACTGTGGCGCCATCGTTTGTGATGGTGATGTCTCCCAGGCTGTCGATGAGCATCTTGTCCATGCCGCGCGGCCCGAGGGTCGTTTTGAGCACCTCGGAGATGATCTGGGCCGCTATCATGTTCGACTTCCTTGCGTCCCTACCGCGGCTCCTAGAGGTACCTTCCTTCAAAATCAGAACAGGTCTACCTGTCATATACGCCAAATCGTTCGCCTCCAAACCGAATTTTAACTACAAGACACAACTATGGTGGAAATATAAAGTTTTTCACTCGAATCGGTCGGATATCAGGACTCCAAATGAACTTGAAGCGGACATTTCATCAGGATCCACCCCTTTAAACCCGGCAATGAAATAGCTTGATACGGGTGAGAAAAGTCGTCTTGAGTCGCTTCGCAAGCCCCGAGGGATCTGAACTGGAGGCTCCAACGGCTGCAGCTCACCCTCGAATGTACGCAGCCACGAGTCTGACGATCTTCAGAGGCGCCCTCCTCACCAACCTAGTCAACGTCCCAGCCACGTTGGTACCGTTCGCCAGGTTGAGCACGTCCTCGTTCGTCAGCACCTCGGCCAGCGTGTTCAGGTCCTCGTCGCTGAACCTGTCCAGCATCTTGACGACCCTACCACTGTCCCTGATGCGCTTCCCCCAGGCGGCGTCGAACTGGCGCTCGTATTTGGAGAGCCTGGAACTGGTCACATTCCCTTCCTCGACGGCGCGGGCCGCGACCTCTCCAGCCATCCTCCCAGCGACGACGCCTGAGTGGACGCCGGCGCCCGTGCAGGGGATCAGCTGGCCCGCCGCGTCGCCCACAAGCATCACCCCGTCGCCGACGACCTCATCGACGACGCCGGAGACGGGGGTTATCCCGCCGTTCACTATCAGGACCTTGGCTTTCCTGAGCCTCGGGTCGGAGTCGATGAAGCGTTTGAGGTAGGCGATGGGCGGCTCGGTGTGTATCCTGCGAACCCCGAGCCCAACGTTCGCCACCTCCCCGGATTTGGGGAAGACCCAGGCGTACGCGCCTGGCGCCACCTTTGAGCCGAGGCGGAACTCGTTCACGTCCGGCTCATCCAGGCTGAGGTTTCCAAGCCTGTACTGGGCGCAGGTGACGAAGTCGGGGTACCACCGCCCAAGCCCCGCCGTTCTCCGGACGGTGGAGGCGTACCCGTCGGCCCCGATGACGACCTTGGCCTCGATCTTCAGGGCCTCGCCGCCGCGCATCGCCGATACGCCTGAGACTGTGCCGTTCTGCTTGAGCACTCCCGTCGCTTTCGTGCTCGTCATCAGCTTGGCCCCGGCGTCTACAGCCTTCTCGCTGAGGATCCTGTCGAACACGTCCCTGTTTATCGTGTATCCAACCCAGTCTGAGCTGGTGAGCTCCAGGTATCTCCCGTTGGGCGCGTAGACCCGGACTGTGGTTATCTCCTGGCTAATAACCTCCGACGTCGGCTCGACCCCAGCGTCCTTCAAGCCGTTGAGGCTTAAGCCCTCAGCGCATGAGATGGGTAGCCCCACTTGGGGATGCTCCTCGAGAAGGATTACGTCGGCGCCCTGCTCTGCTGCGGCTCTCGCGGCCATGCTCCCCGACGGCCCTGCGCCGACGATAGCTACATCGCATCTGACAGGACTCACGCTACTTCAACTCGAGCCGCCCGTTGGAGAGATATATGGCTCTAACGGCTCAGAACCTTCTTCGCTGCGATCTCTATGTCCCTCGCCTTGACAGTCTTTCGGCCGGCGTGTCTGGCGAAGTCGATGGCCTCCTGCGCCACCTTGACGCCGATCTCCTCCAAGGCCTTGCCAAGGGCTATGGCGCTCTCCTCGCTCACCCTCGAAGCGCCCGCCCGTTTAATCAGCTTGTGCATGGGCGCAACTTTGATCTCCTTTACCATGGTATACCCTTCTATTTCCACTTCTCTTATCGATAAATATTTAATACTTGCGGCTATTTCAACCAAGTGGCTAAAGTTCTAGCCTATTTCAAGGAGGTGTATACGTAAGTCGAAGGCTTGGATGAAAGACCCCGATAAAACGAGGAAGAGGAGACTAGGGGCGACGAGATGGCTGCCGCCTCAAAGATAATATTTAATACATGGGGTCATCTCCATATCAGCATCGGCGATAGGGAGAACAACGATCTCAACAGGGTGGTGCCCACGGGTAAAGTTAGGACGGAGTTGGTGAAGCGCATCTCCATGGGGCTCGTGGAAAAGTATCCTAGGAGCTTCACGACGGAGTTCGAACAGAACAAGCAGTTCCTCAAGGAGATAGGGCTTGATGTGTCCAAGAAGTTGAGAAACAGGATAGCAGGGTACATTTCTAGGCTCATGAAGATCAAGCAGGCGTCCTCCCCTTAGTCGAGAGCTCAGCGAAAATAGCTATCAACCATTCTTAATTAAAAATAATATTGGTTCTCTTCTTGATGCGAGTATGATTAGTATCCGCGGATATTTATGTAATTGTAGGCTTTGGCGCCTTCCTGGAAACAGTAGTGGAGGGTCTGCCGGTCCTTGCGGAAATCGTTTACGTCTTTGACAACCCTTTTCGGGTCTTCGGTGTCGATGACCACACGCTTCATCAGCTCCGCTATCTCTTCCATCTCGCCCTCCTTCATCCCCAGTCGGGTGAGCTCGCTTGTTCCGATTCGGATCCCTCCGGGCTCCCTGAAGTTGCGCCCCTCCTTCAGGTCGTAAGGCAGCAGTTCCCTGTTCAAGATGATCTCCGCCTTCTCTAGCTCCTCCTCGACCACCCAGCCGTTCTTGAGATGTGTGTCGACCACGTCGACGATGACCTGATGGGACTCTGTGAAGCCCTCGGACTCCCCCACCACGTTGAACCCCCTCTCGTGGAGGGCCTGCGCCAGCGCCTTCGCGTTCCTGATGACCTGCTCCGAATACAGCTTGCCGAACTCCTTGAACTCGCAGAGAGCAACGGCCAGGCCGGCCAGGGTGTTCAGGTGGTGGTTGCTCAACATGCCCGGGAATGCGGCCCTCTTCAGCTCCTCGGCGTACCTGTCGAAGGAGGCGATCATCCCTCGCTGGGGGCCGAAAAGGGTCTTATGGGTGCTCATCGTCATGCAGTCAGCGCCCTCCCTCAGCGGATCCTGGAACAGCCCCGCGCCGATGAGACCGGCGACGTGGGCGGCGTCGTATACGACCTTGGCGTCGAACTCCTCGGCTACCTCGGACAGCTCCTCCACGGGGTTGGGGAAGAGGAAGAGACTCCCACCGAAGAGGTATAGGTCGATGTGTTTACCCTCCTTCTCAAGCCGTCTGATCTTCTCCACAGACTGGTCCATGTCGATGTTGTACTTTTCATCGTCAAACTCCCAATACTGAACTTTTAAGCCGTGGACTGCGCCCGCCGTCCCCCCGATGCTCTTCCTAGCATGGGAGATGTGCCCTCCTGCCGGGATGGAGAGTGCGATGATTCTGTCTCCGGGGTTTGTGAAGGCGGTGAACATGATGAGATTGGCCACCACGCCCGAGATGGGGCGGACATCCACGAACTCGGCGTCGAAGATGTCCCTCGCCATCTCATTCGCCATCATCTCAACCTGGTCGATGTAGGTGCAGCCCGCATAGACCCGCTCACCCGGCCAGCCCTCAGCGTAGCGGTGTCCGAAGTCGCTGAGCAGCGCTTCCTTTACGGCGTGGCTTGTGACGTTCTCACTGGCGATGAGAGGGATGGCCCTGCTGAACAACTCATTATGTTTTTCAAGTAGAGAGAAAATTTCATTATATTTCTCCCTTGAACTCACATCAATCATCCTCACAAAGGAACAGGTGAGCTTGTTTTTTATATTTTGATCGGTGAATCTCCGCCTATCCTAGGAAACCCATCGATGCCGAGGAACAGCGACCTTACATTGATGGCATCTCATGGGTTGAGGCACCTCAATCGTTCGCCTTCATTAACATGAGGCACCTCTTGCAAGCGTAGCACATGGATTTGGATTGGTCGACGTAGCTGTTCGGAGTCCTTCTATGAAGGTTGAAGAGTAAATGAGCGGTTCTCAATACTAATCAGTTTGAGTAGGCTCATGATGTACCACCTGGGGCCTCTGGATAGGCAGGTGCTTCAATTAGGCCAACAACTTTATCGAGAATAATTAGAGCAGCTTCCGAACCATGTCTGGGCTGAACCCCATCTCGATGAGTCTGTGTCTCACCTCGTTGGGGCCTAGTCCCTCACCTCTGAGCTTCGCCTCCATCGACATCATTGTCTCCCTCGTCTCCCATGGGTAGACGACCCACGCGTCGACCTCCTCCGCGTAGTAGTCGGGTCTGAAGCTGCTCCAGGGCTTGACGTGAAGGGCTGCGACCCTGACCTCCGAGGCACCACGGTCAAGCACATGGTCCGTGGCGGCCCTCAACGTATCGCCTGAGTCGGAGACGTCGTCGACGACGACCGCCCTCAACCCGGGCACATCCGTGTTGAGTGGTATGACGATTTGGGGGTCGCTCCGCCTCTGGTTTACGTCTGTGTAATACTCGATCTGGAGGCTGGCGAGCCTCTGGATCGAGAGTTGGTCGCAGAGGATTCTGGCTGGGCTGAAGCCGCCGCGGCTGATGGCGACAACCACATCGGGCGTGAAGCCGCTGGCCCTCACCCGCTCAGCAACCACCTCTGCGAGCCGCTGGACATCTTCCCAGCTGAGATGCAGAAGCCCCGTTCCTCCTCCTCCTTTCGACATGGTCGCAACCCCTGCTTAACGCTGATTATTGCTTAAACGAGCTCGTGGTTTATATAAATAGTCAGATGGTTGGCGGAGATGTTTTAATACCTCATCTCGACTTACCTCCGTCCAATCCCTCAGAAGGGGGCGCAAACTCCGGTGGGGCTCGCCCTCGTTGTATCTTATCGGTGCGGAATCCTCGAATCGAGGTTGAGGGGGATAACGTTAAAGCGGAGTTCTACCAACCTTTTGAAGAAGCTAAGGGAGGCGGGTTGATTTGTACATGCGGGCCCTCTTCGTCGGGAGGTTCCAGCCGTTCCACTACGGCCACCTCCACGCCCTAAGGACCATCATGCAGGAGGCGGAGGAGCTGGTCATCGTCGTGGGCAGCGCGCAGATGAGCCATGAACTGGACAACCCCTTCACGGCGGGGGAGCGCATCGAGATGATCCAGCGCGCCCTAGACGGCGTAGGCATCGACCGCGGTCGCTACATGCTCATCCCCATCCCCGACGCCCCCGCCCACAGGGTCTGGGTATCCCAAGTGGAGTCACAGATGCCGAGTTTCGATGTCGTCTACACCAATCAGCCCTTGACGAGGCGGCTCCTCCTAGAGGCGGGCTACAAGGTGCTCGGGATAAAGCTCTATAAGCGGAACCAGTATGAGGCGACTGAGATCAGGAGGCGAATTCTCGCCGGCGAGGACTGGCGGGCCCTCGTACCAGAGGAGGTCTACAGGTACCTTCAGGAGATCGACGGAGATGGACGGATAAGGGACCTCGCGAAGACCGACACCTTCAATAGGAATCCAGGAGGTGTGAGGTGCTCCTAAAGGTTGACCCCGGGCTGAGCATGCGGTTCCCAGGGCTGAAGGCGCAGATCGTCCGCATCAGGGGCGTGGAGGTGAGGCGGGGGCACCCCGATCTTGAGCACTTCAAGGAGGAGGTCATCGGGCGGGTCAGGGAGCGTTGGACCATCGACCAGCTGAGGGAGCACCCCCTCTTCAGGGCCTACCGCGACTTCTTCTGGCGGATAGGCGTCGACCCGACGAAGACGAGGCCCGCCGCCGAAGCCCTAATCAGAAGAGTGCTGCGCAGGCGCCCCCTCCCTAGGATCAACACTGTGGTGGACGCCTACAACCTGGCGTCCATCGAAACCGCCGTCGCCCTCGCAGCCTTCGACGATGACGGCCTCGTGGGGGAGCTTCTCATGAGGGAGGCCGAGGCCGGAGAGGAGTTCCTCGGCATCGGCATGGAGAGGCCGGTTGTGCTGCAGGGCGGGGAGGCGGTCGTCGCCGACGGCGAAAAGCTCATCGCCATCTACCCCTACCGGGATGCGGATGCTTGCAAGATCAAGGAGCGCACGGGGAACGTGCTGATGCTCGTCTGCGGCGTGCACAACATCGACGACGAGACCTTGGAGAGGGCTGGTCGTATCGCCGTCGAATACGTCACCAGGTTCTGCGGCGGTTCAGAGACTTGAGACCGGGATCCGCCCATGATCGATGTGGACGGCTCCATGATGGAGGGGGGCGGGCAGCTCCTCCGTATGGCCATAACGTACAGCGCCGTCATGGGAGCCCCCGTGAGGGTGCGCAACATCCGCGCCGGACGGAGTCCACCGGGGCTGAAGCCGCAGCACCTCACGACCCTGAAGGCAGTGACCGAGATCTGCAACGCCGAAGCCCGAGGCCTCGCCCTCGGCTCGAAGGAGGTCGAGTTCCAACCCCAGTCGCCTCAGGGCGGCGCTTACTCCTTCGACATCGGCACGGCGGGGAGCATCAGCCTCCTCCTCCAGTGCGTCGCCCCAATAGCAGCCTTCGCCAACTCCCCCGTCAGGCTCAGGGTTGTGGGCGGCACCGCCGTCAAGTGGTCGCCACCAATCCATATAATGGACCATGTGATTTGGGAGGCCTTCAGAGAGATGGGGTTCGAGGGCGAATTGATTGTCCGCCGCGAAGGATTCTACCCTAGGGGCGGCGGCATCGTCGAAGCCACCGTCAACCCCGTGAAGGGGCTGAAGCCTCTCGTGGCCGAGCAGCCGGGTCGGATGAAACGGGTGAAGGGCATCTCCCTCTGCGGCAGGCTCCCCGAGCATGTGGCAGTCAGACAGGCTCGATCGTCCGAGGCCGTCCTCAAGGAAGCAGGCTACAGAGCGGAGGTTGAGCACAGGGTTGCTGTCGGTCGGGAGGCGACTCTGTCCCCGGGGAGCGTTATCTGCCTCTGGGCGGTGACTGAGCCTAAGACGTTTATGGGTGCCGACGCCCTCGGCGAGAGGGGGAAGCCCGCTGAGAGGGTGGGGGCGGAGGCCGCGGAATCCCTCGTGGATCAGCTCCGCACGGGCGCCGCAGTCGACCTCCACACGGCGGACAACCTCATCCTCTGGTGCTCTCTCGCTGACGGCGAATCCATCTTCACGACTAGTAAGCTGACTTTACACACGCTAACTGCCATAGAGCTCGCCCGCCTCATAATGGGAGCAGAGTTCGAGGTGGAGGGAGAGGTCGGGACGCCGGCGCGCATCTGGTGCCGAGGCGTGGGCTCGAGGCTTAGAAAATCATAGACGACGTAATCCCCTAAATGCACCTTATCGGGTTACAGAAACTTCTTGGTCCTATCGTTGGTTTACTTGACTTTGTCAACCTCAAGAAACATATGTCATTTTGGCTTTACTTTAGACGGGTTTCAGAAGTGAGCAGGGGATATATGGGACAGGTGACGGATCGGGATGTGGAGATGGTGGACCTCCTGATAGAGGATCCGAGCCTGTCCCTTGAGGAGTTGGGTGCGAGGCTGGGGATAACGAAGCAGGCCGTAGCTGAGAGGAAGAGGAGGCTTGAAGAGGAAGGGTTCACGAAGAGCTTCTACTTCTGGAATATCACGCCGAGATTCGAGTGCACAAAACGGGTCCGCCTGCGGGTTGACGGAGGGGTTGAGCGGATCCATCGTATCGTTCAGGTGCTCGACGGATTCAACCCTATAGTGGTCTTCTTCAGAACCGCCCCAGAAGACTTCTTCCAGGAGAAGACCTCCTCGATAACCGAGACCATAGACGAGGTAGAGGGCATACTCCACTTCAACAACGAGGAGGAAGAGAGGCAGCTGAGGCTGGAGCTTGAGAGACTGGGGGTAACCGAGTTATCCATCGAGCCCGTTCTGTTTTCGAGGTTGCTCGGAGAGAGATGCGACCTGACCTTGACCCCATCAGAAGACTTGGAGGACATTGCAAGGGGCATAGCTCAGCGGCTATCGTCAAATGCTTCGGTTCAAGCCGTCCTCTACGAGAATACTGAGCAGCCCACGGACCAGTTTGACCTGTTGATAATTCGGGACGAGAGGTTCCAGCCGAAAACCGACAGCTACGAGAGGAGGGAGAGACGGGCGCTCGTGGACTATCATTTCACCAACCTCCGATGGTTCATGGATTCTAGGGAAGAATGGCTCAAAAACATGAAGATCCTATACGCCCAGGATGAAGCCCTGAGGAGGAAGATACAGAGGAAAATCAACTGCATTCAAAGCTGAATACCTATCAATGATGAATGCCATTCAGGACCGGAGACGCACCTGCGAGAGATCCGAATTTGCTCGCTCGAACTATTCTTTTTCAGGTTCTAGGATTACCGCGGTGCCTGTTGCTGATATGACGGTTATCCCCTGTCGAAGCCCTAGATCAGAGGTTTCTAGATCCAAGCCGATGATGGCGTTTGCCCCCATTTCTATTGCTTTGGCTTTAACCCGTTCGATGGCTTCGATTCTCGCCTTCTCAAGCTCTGTTGTGAAGGCCCTTATCTCTCCGCCGAACATGGATTCGATACCTGCGATGAATTTTCCCAGAACGCCTCTAGTCCTTGGGGTAAGGCCAGTTACGATGCCTAGAACCCTCTTGATCCTGTAGCCTGGGACCGTAGGTGTTGTAGCTATCAGAAAATCTGCCGCTTCGGCGCCGACAGCAGCTCCACATTTGGAACAATATTTTGCGCCCTCAACAACTTCGGAACCGCACACCGGACAGTTCAACCCTCAATACACCAAATAGATTGATTGAAATACAGAAATTTAAACTTCGCGCTCAGAGAGAATATCGTATAATATCATAGGAGGTGAGAAAAAGGAAATGAAATACAGAGTTTATCGATTCGATATCAAGATGACAAGGGACCAGGGTAGATTAGAGCAATTCCTGAACAGCCTCAAGGGCGAAGTCGTGACAATAATCCCGAACGTTACTCCCGTGCCTGCCACCTACGTGGACTTTCTCCTCATCGTGGAGAAGGTAGATTAAGCGTACGCGCGCGTCATTTTAGTATTACTAAAAAGTCGCATACTCAAATAATGAAAATGTGCAACCCCTTCAAAATGTTTAATTGTTAGACCAAGACGAGATGATACTATTTCTCACTACAAAAAACATTAGATATTTTTGAATTGGGAGAACTGCACGCGCGTTTTTTGTCGATTTAAAACAGATGAAAGATTTAGGTTCGGGAAAAAAACGCGGGCATTTTATTTAAGAGCAAGCTTACTACTAATAATAAACAGATTTATTCATCACCCTAGCCAATCCCTTTTTGAGCCGAGGGCGGGTAACTTGATAGTCCTCCGCTTCAACCGGGGCAGCATCATCGCAAGGGGAGGCCCCATCCCCTACAGCAGATATGACGCCAAGACCGGCACTTACCGAGCCCAAGCCCTCCACTACTGGGAGATCCTGAAGCATCTTGAGCGCGGCGGAGCCAACTACCGCGACGAGGCCCTCGACGCCATCCCCTGCCCGGGGCTCTCCTCCGACATCAGACTCAGGGACTACCAGAAGAGGGCCCTCGACGCGTGGAGGGAAGCCGGGCGGCGCGGCGTCGTCGTCCTCCCCACCGGCGCGGGAAAGACCATAGTCGCCCTAAAGGCCATGGAGGAGATCGAGGCTGCGACCCTCGTGGTGGTGCCGACACTCGTCCTCGTCGATCAGTGGCGCAGCCGGCTTGAGGAGGCCTTCGGCGTCGAGGTCGGTGTCGTCAGAGGAGGCAAACACTTGCTGAGGGGGCTGACCGTCGCCACATATGACTCCGCCAGCCTGAGGGCGGACCGCCTGGGGAACCGGTTCAAGCTGCTTATTTTCGACGAGGTCCATCACCTCCCCGCCCCCAGCTATAGGAGGATCGGCCTCATGTACCTCGCCCCCTGCCGTCTGGGGCTGACGGCGACGCTTGAGAGGGAAGACGGCGCCCACCTCGCCCTCCTGGAGCTCGTCGGTGACAAGGTCTACGAGATGGGCGTAGACGACCTCGCAGGCGTCCACCTCGCTGACTACACCATCCAGACGGTCTCGATCCCCCTCTCCGAGGAAGAGAAGGCCGAGTACGAGGCCCAGTACGCCATCTACAGGGGCTTCCTACGGAGGCGGGGCATCAGAATGCGCAGCCTCCAGGACTTCCGACGGTTCGTCATGCGGAGCGGGAGGGACCCCGAGGCGAGGCGGGCTCTGCTGGCGAGGAACAGGGCGATGGATATCGCCCTCAACTCCGAGACAAAGATCGACTACCTTAAGCGGCTGCTGCTGGAGAACCCCGAGGAGAAGGTGATCATCTTCACCCAGCACAACAGCCTCGTCTACCGGATCAGCGGGGAGATGCTCATACCCGCCATCACCCACCAGACGCCGCAGGAGGAGCGGGCCGAAATCCTCCAGAGGTTCAGGTCGAGCCGATACAGGCGGATCATAACGAGCCGAGTCCTAGACGAGGGCGTCGACGTGCCGGACGCGTCGATGGCCGTCATCCTCAGCGGCACAGGCAGCAGCCGAGAGTTCATCCAGCGCCTCGGCAGGGTTCTGAGGAAGCAGGAGAGGAAGCATGCGAAGCTCGTGGAGCTGGTCTCCCGAGGAACGACGGAGACAAGGCTGAGCAGGAGGCGGAAAGAGAACTGATGCTGCCGCTTGATCTCCTAAGGGCTAGGAGGCGCCGCGGAACCATCCGGCCGCTGTATGCTTCCGAGGACAAACTCGGCTTGGCGAGGACCCTCATCTCCGTCTTCAAGGCACACGTCGACGGGAAGCGTGGCGAGCTGAGGGAGGCCCTCAGCCGCTGCGAGGAGCTGGGCTACAACTACAAGCTGGTTCGAGGCATCGCAGCCGTGCTCGAGGACCGCTGTATCTTCCAGACCCTAGCCTACATCGACCCCACGGAGGCCAGGCACGCCGTCTTCGAGGAAACCGGAGGCAGGGTAGTCGCCACGGAGCAGGATCGGAGGCAGGTTCTCGCCGCCGCGGCCTTCCGACTCGGCGTCTCCACAGAAGACCTCGACGCGAGCCTGTACGCCGACCTCTGGGACGAACAGGTTCTCACCGACTTCGACCCGCCGACCCCACAGGAACTCCTCAAAGAATACAACTTCGCCCTGACACTGGCGCTCATCACGCAGGCCCGCAGGATAGAGCTGACATACAGGGGGCGAGACGAGGAACTCGAACTCGTGGGGGAGTCGTTGGGGAGATGCCGAGTCCACGAAGCCGGCGGCTTTTCAAAGCTGACCATAGAGCGGCTCCAATCGAGCAGGGCTGGGCAGCACGCCTCAGAGCTTGAGGCCCTACTTTATCGACTCGTATTTCGCAAGGGATGGAGGCTATCAGCTGAAGTAGCTTACCGTTCCAGAAAGGGTAAGAGGTACCTCTTCGAACTCAGCGAGGATTCACACGGCAGGCTCGTCACCCCCAGCAAACCAAGAAGGACGCGGACCCCCAGCGCTCCAGCGAGGCCCAAGCCGACAGCCCCATCCCCCCAACGAGATCGTCATCGTCGATGAGCTTGCCTCCCACCTCGGCATAACCGAGGATGAGGCGAGACGTCGGCTGAAGCGAGGGGGTAGACGCTACATCGAACTCGGCGACGTCTTCATCACCCCTGAGAAGCTCAGGGAGCTGGAAGAGGCGCTGAACACCGCGCCTGACATGCAACTCCCAACGGTGGTCGGCGCCCTGCGGAGCCTAGGGTGCCGCAGCCCCCTCCCCGTGCTTGAGGCCCTGGGATACGCCGTCGAATGGGCTGAGGATCGCAGCCGAAGCAAGGTCTACAGGCTCGGGAGACGTCGAACAACAACTTAATGTCTGGTCGCACGCGAAATGGCTCATCGTCAAACAATAGTGCCTCTTAATTTTTGTTTTTTCTTGCTACACACAGCATTTCATAAGGTGTAGTATTTAGGTGTATAACTTCTCCGAATGTGTCCTCTAAAAGATTTTGGAGCTCCTCAGGAGTATAATAATACTTATAAACTTGAAAGAAGCTGTCCTGAGTTTTTCTGATTTGAACCTGTTCCTTTCCGCCTTTTTGCTCTCGCCAATAGCTATCTGAAATCATCAGCCAGGCATTTCCTTTTAGAACCCTCCCAACTTCTTTCATGAATTTTCGATTCTCTTCAATTGGTATGTGGGCAAGAACCCAGTTTAGAGTCGCTCCGTCGAAAATCTCCTCCCCAAAAGGGATGTAAAATCCATCCCCCAGCACTCTAAAAACACTTGATTTTACATTCGAACTCGCACTTATTTCTCCGCATTTCAACAGAGCCTCGGGGGAGTGATCTAAGCCCGCTACACTTGCACCCTTTTTCGCTAAAAGTATCGACCATGTACCAACTCCGCATCCAATATCAATAATTAATTGTCCATTATCAACCAATCCAATCAATAATTCGGCAACATTATCATAACCTACCTTATATTCAAGATCTGAAAAGGGACCTTTGCTTTCCAGCCAATTATCGTAGAACTGCACGTATCCATCTGAAAAGAGCCTATAGTATTTCCTCGTCGAGTTTAGGATCTTATTTAAATCACTTCCTTTCTGTAAACTACTTCTTTCTACTACCTCTACCATCATTTAACATCCATAATTTTCAGCATAAATGTTTTTAGCTTCCCATGCGGACTCCAAAATCCGCATCAGCCCCTCTGGGAGAAACTTTGACTAACGCTTCTGGGCCCTCGCCCCCACAGTTTAAGCCGCAGCAAGTCCACACACCACAACCCAGCAGACCCATAGCCTGTACCATCTAATACCGGCTAACAATCCTCTATTTGACTGGATACGACCAAAAGATCACCAAGTTAAACCTGCAATACCTTAATATCTGGCCTATCATATAACGTGGTGGAACGTGGAGCCGGAATGAGCTATCGTGATCTTCAGGGGGCCACGACTGTCGGCCTCGTCTGCGGGGACGGCGTCGTCCTCGCATCGGAGAAGAGGGTGAGCTGGGGCCGCATGGTCATGAGCCGGTCGGGCAAGAAGGTCTTCAAGGTCACCCCCAACATCGGCCTAGCCTTCGCAGGCCTCGTCTCAGACATGCAGGCGCTGACGAGAGAGGCCGGAGCCTACGCCGCCCTGTTCAATCTGGAGAACAACAGACCCATCCCGGTGAAGGCGATGTCCAAACTCATTTCGAACCTACTCTTCCACCGGCGCCTCCTCCCGCTGCTTATGGAGACGCTGGTCGGCGGCGTGGACGACAAGGGCGCCACCGTCTACGCCATGGACCCCGTAGGAAGCGTCATCTCCGAAAAATTCGTCTCAGCGGGCTCAGGCGCGCCGATAGCAATGGGCCTCCTGGAGGCGAACTATAGGGAGGGGATGGATCTGGAGGAAGGGGCTGAGCTGGCGCTCCAGGCGATAAAGTCGGCGGTGGCTCGTGATGTGGCAAGCGGCGACGGCGTCGACATGCTCCTGATCAAGGCCGACGGCGTCGAGGAGCGGACATACCCCCTGAGGGGCTGATCAGCCTCGGCTGACTTAGGGGTTCCTATTCAACCTGACTCGAAGACCGTCATCTCATCTTATATCGAACGGTCGCCCTGAGGGTGTCATCTTGCCCCTAAGGGATGCGCGAATAGCGCAGGCTGAGGATCGACGGAAAGAGAACATTATATATTTTATATACCATTAAACTCCTATAAAGGCTGGAGGGAGTGGAGCTGGTTAAGGACGTCGAGTGTAAGCTGACCGACTGTTCTCACAACAATAACCGCAAATGCGCAATTGATTCCCACGCGGAGCCGCTGCTCGAGGTCATGTCCTTCTCCGGTTACTGCCCGGAGTACGATGGGACGAAGTTCCCAGGCGTCAGGGACAAGAGCCGCAAGGGCAAATCAATATTCGGTAAAAAGAAATGAAGCTAGTTCCCTCCGAATTCCATTATCTTTCCTAACCTTTTCCTCTTCAAGCTTAAACTCGTCAGATCTCAGAGACTTTCTTCAACACCGTAGGACGATGAAAGGCACCCTTCAGGACTGTTTTGTATATCCCCTCCGGCGGTCGATAACTGTTTTAGATATCCGCACGGAGGCGCCACGCTCCTCTGGAAAAGCATAAATGTCGACGCTGCACCTAGTTCAGTTGGCGCCCAGGGAACAGGAGCGGGCCGATAGTTCAGTGGTATGAACGCCGGCTTCGCAAGTCGGAGGTCGGGGGTTCAAATCCCCCTCGGTCCACCAAATCGCGTGCGAGCGCGAAAGTGTGGCTCCCTCCTCAATGAGCCCATCATTGTCGCCGGAAAATATCTTGACATCATCATAAGATGGACTAACATAAATATGGGGTACCCCTATCGCGATCGGGTAAAATCTTGTAATAAATATAGGCTGTTTGTTGTATGTTCTACAGCGATTAATATTGCAAGAATCTCATACAATAGTTTAAGATGATCTTATATGTTAGTTCAAGGCTGAACCATGTGTAGAAAGCCCTTAGCTCAGGAACTGTGCATACCCTCCACGTTAAGTGTCAGTCTCCATCGAAGTAGTCTATCATTGCCTAAAGACTTACCTATCTAAGCCATCAGCGCGCATGAAAAATCAGCTCAAGAGGATCAAAGAAGATAAATTCCATGAAAATTTTCATGGGCCTCGATATATATCAAGATTAATGGAGGATTTAGGATGAGCATTTTCAGGGGATGGTTCCCATCCATAAGAATAAGTATGTTTCGAGCGGGAAGCTGGCTTAACGAGGCTTGAGAAGGAGATGAAGGGGACAGCACGAGTAATCATAAAATTAGGAAATGTGATTGCTGGTAGGACGGAGGTGAAATATTCAATGGACCGGATATGGTTTGTACCAAACCTGAGGATAGGGATGAATAAAAAGGTTTTTATAATGTATTTTTAGAAATATATCATGGTGATTACATGAGCGATATAGAGTTCGCCTTGAAACCAGTAGAGGAGAAGCCCACTAGGAGATATAGGAAAGGGAGCAAGTACGATCCAATACTTGATGTGTTCCTTGAAGGCGATCACAACCTCGTCGAGGTCGCTGTAGAAGGGAAGGATGGAAACTACCTTAGGACACAGCTGAACAAGAGGATCGAGGCAAGAGGCCTCGATCTGAAGACATCTGTGGTGAACGGCGTATTATATCTGGAAAGATAGTAGAACCTGAACCACCATCGAAACCCAACAACCTCCTTTTTTTCACGAAACGACGATAGAAAGTTTTGGGATATGAGTTTTGATCCTTTGCGACTACGTGTAAATTGTAATGTGGTTTTTGCTGTTATTACATGAATGAAGAATGCGGAGGCAGTGGAAGCATAAAAAAACGAGATTGTCAAGTTTTCAAGTGTTGCAGAGTGGATAATGGACTGTTTTTCTGAGCCGAATGTGATGAATTTCCATGTGAAGAATCGAGATCATCCAGACCGGTTGAAAGAACTAGTTAAGCAACCGCTCAAAAAGGGCGAGTAAAACCAATTCTTTTAATCGATTAAAACAATTGGTATCGAAACCCAAATTGAGTCGCCCTGAGCCGCTTCCACTTTACCCAAACTCTCGTTAAGCAAAGATGTCAAGGTCGTTATGCCGTAATGTTTGGATCGCCCCCATTTAGATGGAGGGGGTCTATCGGATAGGCTTCTTTTTGGCTGACTTGAAGATGGTGAAGCCGCACCGGCCACAGGTGTACCTGTCGCCGTGGTCGGCCATGAAGTAGCCCCTGCCGCACCGGTTGCAGAAGGGGAGCTTTCTCTTCAGTTTCCCGTCCTCTATGTTGTACTGCCTGTGGATACCCTTCTCCGACATCTGTTACTCCTCCTCGGCCTCAGCGGCGGACCCCTGGGAAGGCTGGTTCCTCCTGAGGATGTGCTCCGGCTCCACATCAAGCGCCCTCGCCGCGTCGTCGTAGACGTGCGCCAGCCCGAAGGTCCGGTGGGTCCCGGTCTTCGTCTCCATCTGCCTCACCCAGACCTTGTCGAGGTCGGTCTTCAGCATCGCCGCCAGCTCCTTCCGTACCTTAAGCCTTCTCGGCGTTGCAGCTTCGCGGACCTCGAAGGTGACCTCTCTGCGTCCGATGAGAGGGTTCACCTTCGTCGAGGCAACCTCGATCTTCAGCTCAGCTCTCCTCCATCCGCCTCATGAAGCCTTCGGCCCACCTCTTCCGCGCCTCCGTCACCTCCACCACGACCATCCCCAGTAAGGGCTGGCCGTAGACGATCACCGACCCTAGGGGCATCAATGCGATCAGAGGCAGGACCAGAAGGTCTTCCTCTCCCTCAACGATAACCGCCACCCCTCTTTTAAGACTTACCGCCTCCTCCAGCGCTCTCCACGCGTCGGTGTCTATTGTGCCGGGAAGGTTCCGGGTGTGTATCTCAAGCCTTTCGCCGAGTCTTATAGGCTCGACGCGGACCCGCATCACCCTGTGGTCGACGACGACGATATCCGGTTTGAGCCCCACCTCAAGGATGTTCTTGGATGATACGTCGCCTACGGAGGCAAACATGGCGGGACTCAGGCGGCTGATTATCTCTCGGAGGCGTGTTATGGTCTCGCTGGGTTCGCCCTCGAGTAGTAAGCCCAAGGGCACCTTCAGCTCGCTCCGCATGCTCTTCGGCAGGGTGAGGGTTCTCCTCCCCGCCCTCAGGCTGCAGCGCGGGCCGTTGCTAGCGTATCCTGAGGGCGTATTGACCCTCCTTCTCGATCTCTATCTTCTTGGCGAGCTGTGAGTTCTCAGGTTCGAGGATGATGAGCAGCCCTGAGAAGTCGTCGCTGAGGTCCGTGCTCCGGCATATGGGACACATGTTCTCCTCGGTGATGATCTTGCACGTCCTGCACGCCTTGGGGCTCATCACCCTACGCCTCCCCTCTGGCCGCCCTCGCCCCCTTGATCTCCTCCTCAATCCAATCGAGCTTGCCTAGGAAGGGCTGACGTGCTGTCACCCCTATCTTCCCCGAACTCCTCCCTCTGGGGAAGGAGACGGCGACGATCCGGACGCGGAAGACGTCACCCCTCTGGATGGTCCGCCCGGTCTCCTTCCCCATCAGAATGCCCTGCTTCTCGTCGTAGGAGATGAAGTCATCCATGAGCTGGGACATGTGGAGCAGGGCGTCGACTGGGCCTATACGGAGGAAGGTTCCAAAGTCCGCGACCTCGACGACCTCCCCCTCGACGACCTCCTGCAGCCGGGGGTAGAAGGTGAGGATGGAGAAGGTAACCGGGTGGTGGGTCCCCCCGTCCCCAGGCATGATCCTACCGAAGGGGTTGACCTTTAGGTCGATGACTCTGATGACGTAGCCGAGCTCCTCGTCCACCAGCCCCTCATATTTGCTGCGCAGCTCCTCGAGGGCCGCCTCCTCCAGGGGCGCCCCGAAGCGGGAGGGGTCTATCCTTATCGTGTCCTTTAGGGTGATCCGGTTGAACATCTATAGGCCCGCCTCAACTAAACCTTGATCCACGGATAAAAGTGTTTAGGAGTGGGAGGAAGTCGCGCGCAGCGACGGGTCACAGCTGTATGAGCACCTCGAAGGAGCAGCGGCTGATTATATCCCTTAAATATTTCTTCCACTCGTCTCCCACGGCAACGATGACATAGATGCCGGAGACGTCGGCCCTCTGGTTCCTGACGAGGTCGACCAGTGCCTGCACCGTCTCGCCGGTCCTGACGACGTCGTCGATGATGAGCACGCTGTCCCTCCTCTTGATGGAGGCCTTCGGGACGTAGAGGCTCTTCCTGATGGCGGAGCCCTTTGGGATGTACGTCTCCTCGACGAAGTCGTTGATGCCGACCTCCTTGCTGTCCTTCGCGACGATGAGGTCGACGTCGAGGAGGTTGGAGACGAGGGTGGAGACCGGGATACCGTCCACCGCCGCCGTCAACACCTTGGTCACCCTACGGCCCGCGAACTTCTCCATCGCATAGTTCGACAGGATCTTCAACCACGTGATCTCCGAGACCAGAGGCGTGTTGTCGAAGTACCCATCCTCGTCGAAGTTGATCCGCTTCTTCAACTCGTTCTTGATGTTCGTTATCTCCATCAGCTTCTCATAAAGCCCCTGAGCCCTCTTATAGCTGGGGAGGACATGTCCCCTCATATACCTGCTAAGAATGGGCGGGCTGAGGCCAAGGTACTCGGAGAGCTCCTGATAGGTGTGTCTCTCGCTGGCGACCTTCAACAGGTCCGTGATCATCATTCTATATTTCAGTTCCCTGACACGCGTCTCCACATCCATCCACACCCATTACGGCCTAGCAACGAAGCGGGCCCGAGGGGAGTTGAACCCCTGACCGCCGGGTCTCCCCGACCGAAGTCTTAAAAGCCCGGCGCTCTACCTTGCTGAGCTACAGGCCCGAGGCCATGATTCCTTTAACAGATCCATTCAACTACATATTTATATGTTTAGGGTTTTGCAATAATCATTCAATTTTAACACATATTAATGAGCGCCGACACAGGTCTACGCGAAACCGGGCGGGCACACATTTGCTGAAGAATCAGGCGCAAAAGCCCCCATTCCCGGGAAGTTCACTCTAGATTTAAAGGGGCCAGAGGAGGCGGGAACTGAAAGCCTTATTAGATCAGAGATTTTTTAACGTGTGCTGAGGTTGAGCGGCCGGAGCCTTCAGGCGGCCGTAGACGAACGTCGGCGGTCTCCAGCCTGGTAAGATGTCAGCCCCCCATGGTGACGCCGGGGAGAGCTGATGACCCGGGTTCAAATCCCGGCGGCCGCACCAATTTCCTCGACCTAATACACGATGGCTGTTTCTTCCACGCCTTTACGGCTCCTTCCAAACGTTAAGCGATTCTCTTCTTGGCCTCTCATTAAGGGTATCCTCCATCTGATTTAACTCGAGTAGCACGATCTCAGCGGCTTCCTGCCCCAATTCGACGTACTTTTCCTTGTCTACTATGCCTTCCGTGAAGTCGGCTGGCCTCACTCGCCTAAAGGGGTTTCAATGACTGGCATTCATATATAGAGATTTGATAATGCTCCTCGCCTCGGGGGTTGAGCAGAAAACATTAGATATGACCTCATCCAACTTATCATGCAAGAGATTCAAAGGGTGCTGATGTTGAAAGCATATGTCCTGATGAACACCGAGCTAGGGCAGGAATCTGCCGTGGTCAAAGCCCTGGGCGATGTCGAGGGGATAAGGGGCACTCACGCCCTCTACGGTATCTACGACGTCATCGCCGAGGTCGAGGCCGAGTCCATGGAGAGGATCAAGGAGATCGTCTTCACCAGGATACGGCGCCTTGAGAACGTTAGGACCACCATAACCCTCATCACCTACGGTGAGCCCTTCATCAGAGATTAAGCCCAAGCAAACGAATGTTTAGCCGACTAGCGTAAGCTGTCGCGTCTAGCTAAAGGATGGATAATCTGTAACTGTATTGAACGTTTGAGGGTTACATCAAATCAAAATAGCTGATCTGCAGATTAACGAGGGGAGTCTAAGACCATGGTTGAGGAAGTGAACTCCCCCCGCCTGTCGAAGCTGATCGAGGGTCAACACGAGGGGATATACGTTGAAAACTTCGAGGCGAAGGTACGCTACCTGTCGTCCAGCCTCATAGTGACCATACCTGTGAAGGTGGCTCGAGAACTCGAGTTAAAACTAGGCGACAGAGTAATAATCCAGGTAAGGAAGAAGAGGGAGACCCTCGCATTAGCGACCGGACAGCAATCCCGGTGAACCCTTAGGTATATGAATACATAAAAGTATGATTAGTGTTCAATCGGCGCACCCTGAGCTGACAAGCAGTTACTAGAACATCTAAAATTTACATCAACCTAAAATACTAATTCCTCATAAAAACAGTGTGAGTTTGACAGCATTATAACCCCTTCAAGGCAAAGCTTTAGCTTCCAAACCTTTTTATCCTATGCCTGAGTCGCTATGGCTCAGCCAAGCGACCCTGTGATTAAGCGCCGTGCAGCTCTTATTATATCCCCAATATATCGGCGTGCTGACTGGAAAAGCTTCTCGTTAAATTGAGATAAGCATCGCTCATCGGCGCCTTGAATCTTAACGGCGCTCAAGACGAGCACGATAAGGGGCCGGTGCAACACCCCCTGTAGGTATTAGTTAAGGATTTCTGCAGGGACTGTGTAAACAAGGAGGATGCTTTGAAAAACTCGATGGGTCTAGTGTTCGGCGGGTTGTTGGTCGGCATCGGCTTAGGCTGGCTCGTCTTCGCTATTTCCCATCCCCACAAATGTGTTGTGCGCGAAATTGGATCTTTTTGCGAGCCGCGCGTATAGCGAGCGTGAAAATATAATCCTTTTTCTATATCATTTATATTAATATAAACTCCATAACCTCTTTATGAATCGAAAATTTTTTAATTATTGGTCATGGGTTTGGTAGAGGTAAAAAAGAAGAGCTTCAGTTTCGATGAAACCGATCTGGAATGGATTAATCCTCTACTTATTGAATGGGTAAAAGAAAATGAAGGAAAAAAACAAGGTGATTTAATAGTTCAATTATTAAGAGATTTTAAATTAGAAAGAGAGAGAGTTTTTATAGAAGATGATTCGCAGGCTGAAGTTATTACATCTGTTAAAAAAGAGAAATTAAATTATTTCGAGCGTGTGCGCAAAGTTCTGAACATAATCTTCGATAAATTGGAATCGCACATGCGGCGGCTGCTGAACGAGCTGCAGAAGGGATACAAAGAGCTTATGGGGAATATTCGGAGGCTAGAGGCTCGTGAGCGTGTGCGCACAGTCCTAAGTAACGTCTTTGATAAATTGGAATCGAGCGTGCGTCGGCTGTTCACGCGCACCCGGGAGGAGGTTAGAGAGACCAGAGTCGAGGAGCTGGAGGCCGAGATTAAGAGACTTCAGACCATGGTGAACGAGATGAAGGCGGAGCCTCCCGAACATGGGGAGGAAGAGGAGGAAGGCAATGCTTATGAAGCCGAGACCCTCGCTGAGGCACATGCCAATTAGGAAGCTGAAAGCCAGACTGAGTAAGACCCTCATACATGTTACTTGCGAGCGACTAAAACGATAATCTGGCAAAACTTGATAATCGCTCGCGGAACCTTTTAAGAAAAATATCGAGCAAGTGTTTTGTCCGTTATCCTTGAGCCGTTATAAATTTTCTCGATGCGATACGTATAAATAATCTTTTTATCCTCTACCTCTCTACACTGCTGGGAGACAACCCCGTGTCCAGAGAGTTCAAGTATATCGTGCGGCTCCGTGGGACGAGCCTAGACGGGACGAAGACGCTGCCATACGCCCTCTGTGGGATCAAGGGCGTGGGTATCCGCGTAGCCCACTCCATCGTCGAGAGGTCGGGCCTTGACCAGAGTCAGCGCATGGGCGACCTATCCGAAGCCGATATCAAGAGGCTGGGGGATGTGCTGGAGAATCCAGCCGCCTGGGGGGTGCCCACTTGGTTGCTTAACCGGAGGAAGGACCGGCAGACCGGTGAGGATCTACATCTGCTGACCTCTGATCTGACTCTCTCCGTGAAGGAGGACATCGACCTGATGAGGGAGATCCAGAGCTGGAAGGGGGAACGCCACTCCAGGGGGCTCAAGGTGAGGGGTCAGAGGACCAAGACCACGGCGCGGAAGGGTCGCAGCATCGGCGTCAGCAGGAAGCGCGCGCGAGGCTGATTGTATGGGTGACCCCAAGAAAAAGCATAAGCGGTACACCACACCCAAGCGCCCCTACGACCAGGACGTCCTCACCGAGGAGCTCAGGCTCCTTGGCGCTTACGGGCTGAGGAATAAGCGGGAGCTCTGGCGCCACCGCACCCATCTGAGCCGTATCAGACGCATGGCCCGGCAGAAGCTTTCCATGGACCCCATCGAGCGGGCCAAGGGCGAAAGAGAGATGGTCAGGAAACTCCATAGCCTCGGCCTTGTAGACGAGAAGGCCACGCTGGAAGACATTCTGGGCCTAAGTATAGAGGACCTCTTGGAGCGCAGACTCCAGACCGTCGTCTACAGGAGAGGAATGGCCAAGTCCCTCTTCCAGGCGAGGCAGCTCATCACCCACGGCCACATCTCTATAGGCGGCAGAAAGGCGAGGGCGCCGAGCTACCTGGTCACACTAGAAGACGGAGCGCAGCTGGAGTATGCAGGGTCAAGCCCACTGGCAAATAAGGGGCACCCGCTGAGACAGGAGTTCACCGTATCAGAGATAATGGGAGGTGATAGGAACGGGCAGCAATGAGAGGTGGGCCGTCGTCCGGATATGCAGCAGCTTCAACAACACTATCATCCACATGACCGACCTCACGGGCGGTGAGACCATCGCCCTCGCTTCAGGCGGCATGTTCGTCAAGGCCGACAGGCTGAAGCCTTCGCCCTACGCTGCCATGAAGGCTGCACAGCACGTCGCGGACATTGGCAGGGACAGGGGGATCACTTCCATCCACATCAAGGTGAGGGCGCCCGGGGGCTCAGGCTCCAAGACGCCGGGGCCAGGGGCTCAAGCGGCGATAAGGGCGCTAGCTCGCAGCAACTTCAACATCGGCAGGATCGAGGAGACGACGCCTATCCCCCACGATGGGACGCGTAAGCCGGGCGGCAGGCGGGGGAGGAGACCATAGCAGCTCCGTGGGGGTGGCCTTGAAGGTAGAGGTGCTGAGCCTGAGGGGCAACACCATCCGGTTTCTGCTGCGGGGTTCCGATGTGGCTTTCGCCAACGCCCTGAGGAGGACGATGATCGCCGAGGTCCCCTGCATGACCATCGACGACATCTTCCTCTTCGACAACTCCTCTGTGCTGCCGGACGAGGTGCTCGCCCACCGCGTCGGCCTAGTGCCGCTGGCGACCGACCTCGACAGCTATGTCCTACCTGAGAGGTGCGAGTGCAACAGCGACCTCGGCTGCAGCCTTTGCAGGGTCGTCCTCACCCTAGACGTCGAGGCGGACCTAGAGCCCAGGGTCGTCTACTCCGGTGACCTCGTCTCCGAGGACCCGGCGGTCATCCCCACCAGCCCAGATATACCTCTAGTGAAGCTGGCATCGGGGCAGGCCGTCAAGTTCGAGGCATACGCCCGCCTCGGCAGGGGAAAGACTCATGCCAAGTGGCAGCCCGTCCCCAACTGCATCTATCAGCATGTCGCTGATATCGAGATCGATGAAGGGCGTTGCGACCTATGCAGCAGATGCGTAGAGGTCTGTCCAAGCGGCGTTCTCGCCGTAGAGGAGGGGAAACCGAAGGTCGTCGATCTCTACGCCTGCACTCTCTGCGGAAGCTGCGTCGAGGCCTGCCCCGTCGAACCACCGGCGATAATTCAAAAGTTTAGTAAGGACACATTTTTGTTCACCGTCGAGTCTACGGGGTGCCTACCCCCTGAGCGGATAATCTCAGAGGCCTCTAAGATTTTGATGGAGAAGCTGGATACGTTCGCGGGCAAGTTGGAGCGGGGGGAGACGGATGAAGAGGTAGGGGAGTTCGAGGTCTCCGAGGAGGTAGGTCGAGGTCTCTACAGCGTAGGCGCTCGCGACTTCGAGGAGGAAGAACCGGAGTGATGAACCCCCCTCTTAAAGAGACTATCAGGGCCCTCAGGGCGGCGTCCAAGAAGGGGGGCGTAGCCATCTGGGCGGCATTGGCCGACGGGCTTGACACGGCTAAGAGGAGGAGGGCGGCCGTCAATCTAAGTAAGATAAACCGATACTCAGAGGCGGGTGACATCGTCGCGGTGCCGGGGAAGGTTCTTGGCTCAGGCTCCCTCGCTCACCCGGTCACCGTCGCGGCCTTCTCCTTCTCCGAGACGGCCAGAGAAAAGATCACCCTAGTGAAGGGAAGGGCTCTAACCTTGATGGAGCTGTTAGCGGAGGGAGTGGAGCCCTCCAAGATCAGGATATTGAAGTAGCCTCACCTCGCCCAGAGGACGCTTCACAAGGGATTATCCTTTTGATCTCGGCTATCGGTAAGAATAACGAATGTAGGTTTTTGGCCTCTCCCTGGGCTTTAAGATCTTGGCTAGGGCTATCCCAGCGACGAAGCCCCCGACATGGGCCCAATAGGCGACGCCGGAGTTCATCGGGACAAGCGCCAGCAGGAACTGGTAGAGGAACCAGAGGCCGATCATGGCGTAGGCCGGTACCCTCACAATCCGCCAGAAGAAGCCGATATTGACGAGGGTCCGGATGCGAGCTTTCGGGAACATGACGAAGTATGCGCCCATCACCCCTGAGATGGATCCGGACGCCCCAACGGCTGGGTATGTTGCCTCCCACGCCGTGAGCATCCAGAGGGCCGAGGCGGCGAAGCCGCAGGCTATGTAGAAGGCGATGTAGCGGAGGTGGCCGCAGACGTCCTCGATGTTGTCGCCGAAGATGTGAAGAAACAGCATGTTCCCGATGAGGTGCATCCAGCCGCCGTGGAGGAAGATGTTGGTGACGAAGGTGAGGTAACCGTCGCCTGAGAGAATCCGGGCGGGGACAATCCCATACATGTTGAGGGTGTAGATGAAGTGGCGGTTACCGCCGGAGACCTGCCATAAGAAGACGAGAACACAGCTCCCAATGATCAGCCAGTTGACGTACGGTGTCAGCCTAGTAGGTTTCTCATCGCCTAGAGGTAGCATGCTATCACGTCTTAATCATGGACGAACCTACACTTTAACTTGTCCTCTTGTCTAATGTTGAAGAATAGGCAAACTGATATAGATCCTCTAAATAAACGGACAGAATCATTCAAGTTTCGATTCCCAAATAAGCAGTCTATTATCTTTCCATATGAGTTTTAAGAATTAAAATTTAAAGTTGTATGATTTTCTCAGGTGGGCGAGCCTCTGAAACTGATTTAAAGAATATCTAAAAACTAGTTGGTGAGAATGTTTGAGTTGAGGCTGATCGGGGTTGTGCGCTCGCCCTTCAAGCGTAGAGGCGATGTCCCCCTGAGGGGGTACGAGGCGTCGGTGGGCTACATTGAAATCTTCAGGGAATACGAGGAGGGGCTCAAGGATATAGAGGGATTCTCGCACATCGTTGTGCTGTGGATCTTCCACGAGTCCGAGGGTTACAACCTTCTCGTAAACCGTTGGCGTACAAAGGCGGCTTGAGGGGTGTATTCGCCACAAGCCATCCTGACAGGCCCAACCATATAGGGGTTACGGTTGTGGAGCTCCTTCAAAGGAAGGGAAACATACTGAGAGTCAGGGGTATCGACATGGCGGACGGTTCTCCTGTGGTGGACATCAAACCATACGGCCACAAGTACTGTAAAAGGGATATTAGGCTGGGCTGGGTAGAGAAAGCTGAGAAGCTCTAAAGAATGGAAGCATTTCGCGCGTTTCCAAGACGGAATGACTCATAGGCTTTCGCAAGCGATGACCCTTCTCTAATCTTCAATTCTCAAAGTTTTAGTTAATCTATTTACGAAAGTCTATCAGATGACCGATTAGCGGCTGAATACATCTATCATATATCAATTATAGCGTTGGGAGGAGCTTCTGCAGTCAGGTGACCCTCGCGCCGTTGGGGATATCTCGGTCGACGGTGAGTAGCGCGAGCTTGTCCTCGAACTCGGCCGCTAGGAGCATCCCGTTCGACATCTGGCCGAAGATGCGGGCTGGCTTGAGGTTCATGAGGACGGCGATCACCTTCCCCCTCAACTCATCCTCGGTGTAGTAGCCTACGAGGCCAGTGACGATCTGCCGCATCTCGTCGCCCACGTCGACCTTGAGCTTATACAGATTCCTGGAACCGGGGATGCGCTCCAACTCGGCCACAGTCCCGATCCTGATCTCAAGCTTCTTGAAATCCTTCATCGCCACAACATCGCTCATATCAGACACCTTGCACCAATAATCCATTGGAGCTTATTAAATTATCAATGGCTCCCGAGGAACTGGGTGTCCAGCTCCAAGAGCGGATTTTCCGCCAGCTTCCCCTCCTCCCCCAACGGGTGCGGATCAGATCCTCCAGCCGCCCGACGACGTAGGGAGTCGCCAAGCTTGGCAACCAGATCCTAGAACATCTTTTAAAAGGGGTTTATTGAGGGGGCGAGAAGCCATCTTCTTGTCTACTTGGATATGGTCTTGAGCTGGGCGTTGTACATGTCGACGACCTCGTCGACCTGGGTCGCGTCCTCCGGAGCTTTGTCCTCCCTCCACCTTCCGGTGAAGCGGGGGAACCTGATGGCGAGGCCCGAGTTCTCCCTGATC
>CAZWKG010000005.1:0-26233 GCA_964634705.1 uncultured Candidatus Bathyarchaeia archaeon
CCACCTTCCGGTGAAGCGGGGGAACCTGATGGCGAGGCCCGAGTTCTCCCTGATCCGGTTGAAGGCGGCGGTGTGGATGGGGCTCAGGGTGATCTCGTCGCCCAGGACCTCGATGACTAGGCTGGGGCTGAACCAGATGTCGGCCTCTAGGAAGGCGTCGACCCTGGGATGCCTCTCCTCCCGCCTGTACTCCTCCAGCATCTTCGGAAGCCTCTCCAGGTCTTCATCGGTGAAGCCGGAGCCTACCTTGCAGACGGTTCTGAATACGTCGGCGTCGGGGTCGTAGGCGGTTGCCAAGAGCGCACCGTAGCTCCCGGCCCGCCTGCCGCGTCCGTGGAAGGCGCCCACTACGACGAGGTCGATGGGCTCCACCATCTTGCTCTGGTAGCTCCTCTTCAGCTTGACCCACAACCAGGATCGGGCGCCGGCCCTGTAGATGGATTCGTCGGCCGTGGACTTGACGACGAGGCCCTCGCATCCGTCGGCTATGCCCTCCTCGAAGAACCTCTCGAACTCATCGGGATTCTCGGTCTCCAGAGCTTTGACAAGTTTGAACCTTTCCGTCTCCTCGACGATATCCATGAGCCGGCTTCGACGGGTGGGATAGGGCTCGAGGGTGAGGTCTTCGCCGTCGGCGTAGAGGCATTCGAAGAGGAATACGGCGATGGGCAGCTTCTTCATCATCTCCTTGATCCGGTATTTCCTGCGGCGCTGCATCAGGGTCTGGAAGGGTCTCATCTCATCGGTCTCAGGATCGACAGCTACCGCCTCCCCCTCGATGATCGCCTCCGTGGCCTTGACCTGGCTGCGCGCCATCTCCACGGCGTCCGGATACATACGGGTTATGTTCTCAAGGCGCCGGGAGTAGATCTGGATGTCGTCGCCCCTCTTGTGGATCTGGAAGCGCTCGCCGTCAAGCTTGTACTCCGCCGAGCAGTAGCCGCCCAGCTTATCGATGGCCTCCTCAGGGGTGGAGAGGCGCTGGGCCAGCATCATCCTGATGGGCTTGCCGACGTTCACCCTCACCTTCTCGATTGCCTCCAGCCCCGACTCGGCGAGGGTCCGCGCAACGTAACCGAGGTCGCTAGTCAGGTTGTACGCCCTCTCCAGTAGGTCCCTGTTCTCGGCCGAGTCCGTGTACGCCTGAGCCAGCGCGTCGAGCATCGTCATGTCGCCGACGCCCAGCCGCAGGGCCCCTACCACCGTCCTGGTGAGGTAGCGGGCCTCCAGGGGGGAGGCATCAGCGATAAGGCGGGTCAGCCGGTTCTTCTTCCTGTCGCTGCTCCCCTTCCCTGACTCCCTGGCTATCTGGTCGAGGGCGCTATAGACCTCGGTGACGGTCAGCTGCCTCTCGCCTAGCTTCCCTATCCGCACGCCTCGAAGGGCCCTCTCGGCGGCGAAGCCTACGTCCCCCGTCTCCGCCATCAGCCCCTCCACCTCCTCCTTATCCAGGCCCGAGGCCTTTGCTATGGTCTCGATTGCCATCTTCTCTGCGATGCCGATCTCAGGCTCCCCCGTCCAGTCAGGGTGGATCTTCCCCTGCGTCAGGTAGACGACCTTCTCAAGCTCCGCCGGCTCTGTCTTCCGCAGCAGATCGGCGAGGATATTGGTCATCTCCAGACGCTTCGAGGTGGCCTCCAGCCTCTCATAGGTCTCAGCGAGTGCGGCATAAAGCATACGAACCATAGAAGCTGTGGAAGCCGAGAATATTAAAACTATTCTTGCAAGGGTTCAGACAGTGTACCTATAAGCATTTGACTCGTTGATGCTCGCGGACTCCTTCAGGGCGTCGATGAGGCAGTACTCGCCGGCCCTTCTGGCGATGATGTCGAAGATATAGTTGACACCCCTCTGACGCTCGATGCACGTAAGCAGGTTCGGCGGGAAGTATTGGTTACGGAGGCCGGCCCATATGAAGTCAAGCTTTGGGAGCTGCTTGTGCCTGAGGACGACGTAGGCCCTGTAGTGAGTGAGCATGTCAACGTACTGAACGGACCAGAGCCCCGCCAGCTCCTCGTAGCTGGAGATGCATCCGCTGCCCCCCTCCCACTCGATGATCTCCATCCCGCTCTCCAGCTTGTCCCTATGATCCTTCAGGATGTGCCTCCGCGTCTCGGAGAACAACCTGTCGCCGCCTGTATTGTCGTCGGCGTGGATCAACTCGTGGGTGGCGCAGTAGCGGGCGAGGGTGCGGGGGAGCTGGGGTATGCTGAGGGGCCTGTCGCAGAAGGGGAGCCTGCTTTCTAAGATGATAGTCGAGGGGGGCACGAAGGCCCCGTAATCCATTGCGTAGGGGCCGGTTCTGGTCCTTGGGAGGGGCTCCGCCCTGAACTCGCCTCCCAGTAGCCTCTCATGGGTCTCCTCTAGATGGGGGCAGATGGGTAGATCGAGCTCTCTCTGGGCATCCGCTACCATCCCGATGGCCTCGAAGACGAGCTTGCGGACATCGCTGGAGGTGAGCTCTCTCCGCCCTATCAAATCTAACCGTGTTGTTAGATAGAGGGGGGGTGGATTTAAGGAAAGTGGTGTTAATGGTAACTACAACTACGAGGCGGTCACATATATCCCGAGCAGCGTGACGGCGCCCCCGAGGAGCACCAGAGGCGACGGCACCTCCTTGAGGATGAGAAGGGCGAGTATCGTCGCCCCGACGGGTTCGCCCAGGAGGCTGATGGAAACGACGGGGGCTTCCACGTACCTGAGGGCCCAGTTGTAGATGGTGTGGCCGAAGATCATCGGCACCACGGCGATGGCTAGGAAGAGCAGATACTCCCTGGCCGGGTATAGAGTTAGCGGCGTGCCGATCAACGCACAGGCCGCGGTGAGCACCACCGCAGATGATGCGTAGACTGGCGTGACGTAGGAGACTAGGTCGAGGCTCTGCCGCATCCTGCGGCCACTCAGGATGTAGATGCCGAGCATCACCGCCCCCATGAGGGCCAGCATGTCGCCGTAGAGATTCGTCTCTCCGAAGCCTAGATCCCCGGTGGCTATAATGGTGGTGCCGACGAAGGCGATGAGGATGCCTAGGAGCCTGCGCCTGGTGATGCGCTCTTTGAGGACAACGTGGGAGACGACTGCGACGAAGATGGGATCAACATGAACGAAGATGACGGAGCTTGCGACGGAGGTGAAGCTGAGGCTGCTGATCCATGTGGCGAAGTGCAGAGCCAATACGATTCCCACGCCCATAAGAGTGAGTATATCCTTTTTAGAGGCTGCCCGCAGTCGTCTGTGGCCTCCGGAGTGGATGAATAGAGGGAGTAGAATGAGGGTTGAGAAGATCAAGCGGTACGCTGCGATGGCCAGAGGGCTGGCTTTGCTCATCCTGATCATGATGGAGGCTGTGGAGACGGCTACTATGCTGATCAGCAGTGCGACTTTGGGGGAGAATCTCGGCCTCTCGTTCACAGCGTATCATGGATGTGTAAACGGTCTCAATATAAAATATACAACTCGTCGGGGAACACCACGTCTTTAGTTTAGACCCTGTGAAGTTCGCATAGATTTGCGAAAGTAAAGGGTTATTACGAGCGTGCCATAATCGTTCAGGGAGAAAAAAGGTGTGCCAAGCCCCGTAGTAGTTGTAGACTACGATCCTCAATGGCCTACCCTTTATGAGGAGGAGAAGCGTCTCATCCTTGAAGTTGTCGGGCACAAAGTTTTGGCAGTCGAGCATATTGGCAGCACGGCAGTGCCTGGTTTAGGAGCGAAGTCCATCATTGACATCATGGCTGGAGTGGAACAAGCGGCCGATGCTGACGAATGCGTCCTTCTTCTGCAGGACATCGGTTACGATGCTGTGACCCCCCAGCCCGAGACGCCGGACTGGTACTACTGCCTGGGGAAGAGCCCCCACAGTGTCGGATACCATCTGCACCTCGTTAGATTCGGGAGCGACCACTGGGAGAAACATCTGCTTTTCCGTGATTACCTCAGAACCCATCCCGATGTTGCCCAGCAGTATTACGAGATAAAGAAGAAATTAGCCGCCAAGCATAGATCCGATAGACCTGCTTACACAGAAGCCAAAACATCTTTCATTGAAACAGTGATTGCCCCGGCCCGAAAAAGTGCGCATTAACATGACATTTCTTCAGTAAAGTGTCGGCGAAAGATAAGATAAGTTGGACGGTGTCTCTTGGGATGAAGATACCTTCATCGTTAGATTATGTTCACAAGCGGAGAAGACCTAATTTTTTTCAGAGCGGGTCAGCTCGAAGAGGGCGTCGACATCTATCTCTAGGCCCGCCACGGGCATCTCCAGCCCCCATCTATCCAGGGCCTCTGGCCTCAGCTCACCGGCCCAGCAGATGGACCTCCCATCGACCTTTGCGATTAGCCTCCTCCCCTCGATGAAACATTGTAGGTCTGTCGGCTCTATCTCCACGGGGGTCAGGCCCAGGTTGCCGAGGATGCTGTTCATGACAGATTTGATCTCGGAGAAGTTGGCCCTCGCGTGGCAGAGGGCGACTGCAAGGCGCTTAGCCGTCCTCGCCCCCGTCTCCTCCCTCTCGTCCAGCAGGATGACATCGTCCACCTCGAAGAGGTTCTGAGGGTGGGGGTGGTGCTTGTTGATGCTGAGCACATCCATGAGGCTGGGGAGCAGCCTGTTCCTCAGGACGGTGTACTCGACGGTCTTCGGGTTCTCCGTCTCAGCCACGGGCTCGATGGGGAGGCCCATCCTCTCGAATAGGTTCCGCTTGTTCGTCATCATGAACGTCTTCGTCTCGAGGAACCCGAATCCGATTAGGAAGTTCCTCAGCCCCCTGCAGAAGACCTCCAGCGGGTCCTCGCCGGCGGACGAAGCGATAGCCGGGATCTCGGGGACGAACTTGTCGTAGCCGTAGGCTATGGCCACATCCTCCACTAGGTCGATAGGGTGCATGACATCTGTCCGGTAGCAGGGGATGAGCACCCTGAGGGGGCTCCTAGTCTCGACGCCGTGGCCCATCTGCTTCAAATACAAGGTCACCTGCCCGTCGGTTAGGTCGACGCCCAGAAGCTTGTTCACATAGGCAGTCTCAAGCTCCATCATCCGCGGCGACAGATCGGGCGTCTCCACAGCCCTGTCGGGGTATCTGTTCGCCACCTTGTAGATCTCGGCGCCTCTGTCGGAGAAGGTGGTGACGAGGATGTTGAGCACTTCGTTCATGGCTATCCAATCCGTCGCGGTCACGTCGACGAATATGCTGTCCGTCGTCTCGTCGATGCGGGTGTGCTCAGAGTTGATGATGGGGGGCATGGAGAGCACCATCCCCTTCGCGTCCATCAGAATAGGGTACTTCCTCTTACCCTCCAGGATCCAGGCATACTCCCTACCTTTCGGCAGCTCCCTCAGGATCTCGGTCAGGGTCATCTTGCGGCTCTCGCCGAGGGGTCTGAAGCTGAAGCTGATGGGGCGGGCGGTGTATGTGACCGGGAACTTTATGGGGTCGAGGTCGTGGAGGCCAATTGAGACCTTCCGCCGTTTTCGGCAGTGGGAGATGTGGAGCTTCTCCTGCATCTGGATTATGGATCTGATGAGGGCGTCGTCGAACTTGATTTGCTTGATGACGGCGGAGGCGAAGTAGGGCCTTACAGTTTTGACCCTCTCTTCTATGATGGTAGCGTAGTCTGAGTCTTTCACCTTGTAATGTCGTAGGCCGGTCCTCAGCCCTATGAAGGATGTGTAGGCTCGGGCCAGCCCCTCTATGGAGAGCATGTCCGGCCTGTTGGGGTCGACCTCGATGGAGAAGCCGTCTTCGGTTCTGCCTTTCCATGCGACCCCTATCATCGGCAGCCTCTCCTCGATCACCTCCAGTGGAATATCTTCCCTTAGCAGGTTGAGAAAATCCTCGAGGTTGACTTCTATGACGGGCATACTTTCACTCCACCCAGAGCTTCGCCTCCCTGAGGAGGCCGATGTCGTTGCCGTAGAGGACTCGGATGTCGTCGATGCCGTAGTGCCTCATCACGATCCTGTCGAAGCCGGGGCCCCAGGCGAGGACGGGGACCTCCCTTCCGAAGAGGGGCTTCACCACCTCAGGCCTGAACATCCCTGCGCCGATGAGCTCCGTCCAGGACTGCTTCTCCTCGATCCAGACCTCGGCCTGCATTGACATTTCCGTGTAGGGGAAGTATCCCGGCCTGAACCTGAACCGCTCTAGGCCCATCCTCTCCAGGAACTCCTTCAGGTAGCCAAGCATGTTTCGGAAGGTGACATCCTCACCTACGACGATGCCGTCAGTTTGGTAGAACTCCATGAGGTGTTTCCAGTCGATTGTCTCGTTTCGGAAGCACCGGCCAACGGAGAAGAACTTCGCGGGTAGATCCTCCTCTCTCAGTCTGGCGATGGCGTTGGCGGAGAGGCTGGTGGTGTGGGTGCGGAGGCAGCACCGACGGGCGAACTCGGGGTCCCAATCGTACTGCCAGCCCGTCGACCCGGTGGTCCACCCGTTCTCGTGGGTCTCCTTCACCCGTCGAACCAGCTTGGGGTCGGGGAGGTGGCCGCTGCGGGGCGTCTTCATGTAGAAGGTGTCGGCGAGGTCCCGGGCGGGGTGGTCTTGGGGCTGGTAGAGGGCGTCGAAATTCCAGAAGGCGAGTTCCAGAATCGGCCCCTTCATCTCCTTGAAGCCCATCTCAACCCAGAAGCGGCGGATGTAGTCGATGACCTGGCTTATGAAATGCCTCTTACCCGGGTGGAGCTTGGGGGCGGGGAGGGTTACATCGTACCTCTGGAAGGTCGCCCCACGCCACCCGCCACTGCGCAGCAGCTCCGGCGTCAACTGGGTGATGACCTCCGTAGGCCCAGCTTCGATGTGCGGGATGACCGCGCGCCCAAAGTCGGTGAGCGCCACCTTCTTCTCCACCATCTCAGTCTTGCTGAGAAGCCCGCGCCTCAGCAGCAAGCTCACCCGCCGTGCTGCAGCTTCATCGAGTTGGACCTCCTCCAGAGGGGCCTCGCTCACCTTGTAGAGTATCCTCTCGTCTAAGGTTTCGCGCGTCAGCGCCAGGAGACCCTTCTCCGTCAGCTCCAAATTCCCCTCACTGATGATCGCCCACTTGTTCCTCCTAACCCAGACGAGGGCGATGTCGAGGAGCTGGAACTCTTTCTTGAGCTTCCTGATCTTGTTCTCTCCGCTTTGAACGAGTTGGATTAGCCGCTTCTCGGGGAGTCCCTCCTCGACGTAACTGCGCCCTTCGTCCGTGAGGTTAAATGTGCGTGAGACCTCCTCCTCGACGGAGACGACGCCTTTCGTCTCCGCCCATGCGCAGGCCTTCTCAACGGCGTCTCTGCTCAATCCCGTCGCTGAACTCAGCTCATCCGTAGTGGTCGACCCCACCTCCTTCAGGGCTAGGAGAACCTTCCTCTCGTTCTCATGCAGGCTTGAGGCCAACGTTTCAGGATTCACTGGGCTCACCAACTACAATAAGGGGCGAGTGTAGGTCTTAAAAAGGGTTCATACGAAGTCGGTCAGCTTCCGCTGGGTCAGCGTATGTCTGAGCAGCGACCCCGAATCCAGCCAGTGGTTGAGGCCGATGCTCAGCCTGCTCATGACCCTTTGGAGGGCTTCTTCAAGGGTGTCGTATCTTCTAGGCGGCTGCTGCATGGCGTTGCGGACGTTCTCCCTCACCTGCCAGACGCCCACTGGCAAGATGTAATCAGGGTAGGCCTCGCGCAGGATGAACACCTTGGCCTGCCGCTTCACCTTCGCTAGGTGCTCTAGAACGGCCAGCCTGCCTGCGTAGTAGCAGCCGCCCATGGAAGCGTACTTCCACCGGCCGCGATACCCCTCCCAGTCTGTGACCATGGCGACGTGGTCGACTGAGGGGTTCCACAGGGTCTGAGGATACCATGCTTCGTAGGCCTCGTAGCTCCATGCGTCGGGGACTAGGAGGACCTCGTACCGGTTTCCAAGGTAGTCGGACTCGTAGACCTCGAACTGGTTGACGGCGGGATAATCTTTAACCCTCCTCACCAGCTCCTTCGCGACGATGTCGTCTACCGCCGTGATGCTCCAGCGGGTGGGGACCAGCCTCCTGTTCCTCTCTATCCCGAAGCTGCCCAGGCTGAAGGCCCGCTGGATGCGGTTCACGGAGACATCCCTGTCGAACAGCATCCTCACAGCCTCCGACGCCTTCAGGTCGGTGTCGTAGTGGGCCTTCTCCATGCACCTGTCCCACCTGAGGTAGCCGACTTCGATCCGCTCGAGGGGCGCCGTCGGTCCGAAGGGCTGTACATCGCTGTCTACGTAGAACCGCTTCCGGGGGCGCTTCTTCAGCTTCATCTCCGTTTCCACATAGTGGTCTGCTAGGGCCAGCTCCCTGGTGTTATCTATGATTCTCCCCGCCTTGTCGGGCTTATTCACGTGGACCCTGTGCAAGCCTCGGATGAGCTGGGAGCGGAATTCGATGATCTCCTCTATGGCCTTCCCCAGCCACTGCTCCGGGGCGTCCAGAATAGATGTGTCCCCATAGTAGTTCGGAGCAAGTGGGCCGATGTTGACATAGGGATATCCGAAACGGCCGACGAATACGCTGGGAGGGGATGAACCGCCCACCGAGAGTCCTTTAACGCTGCGCCAGATCTTCAGGTGGGAGCTAAGCCGTGCGATGACCGGGCAGTTGGTCTTCCCGCAGAGGAGTTTCGATCCCTTGCAGACGACGCAGAGGCTTCCTGTGGGTGCCTGCATCCTGAGATACTCGGAGGTATAATCTAGGCCTGAGCCCAGCTGGGGGTCAGAGGCCATGAGCTCCCTGATCCAGATGTTCTTGGGCTTCACCCACTTGGATATCCTTTTCGGCAACCCGTGGAAACATGGTTATAGATGATTAAATAGCTTAAGGTGATTATTTTAGGGGAGAGGTGGGCGAATTTGGACGATGAGACCGACTTGAGCATAATCGTGGAAAACGTCTCCTTTGATAGCGAGGGACATAAACTCCTAGGTAGGATATACCGACCCAACAAGCCTGGGAGGTTCCCCGCTGTCGCCATCTGCCACGGATACCCGGGCGATAACAAGAACATGGATTTAGCTGAGGAACTAGCCCTAAACGGTATCGTCACCCTCATCTTCTACTACCGGGGCGCGTGGGGAAGCGAGGGGAACTTCAGCTTCCGAGGCCTAGAGCCCTCGACGCGGGACGCAGTCAAGTTCTTGCTCTCACAGCCCTTCATCGACCCAGACAGGGTCAGCCTGGTAGGCTACTCCCTAGGCGCTGTACCCGTTGCGAAGCGGTTGAGCGTCGACCCTCGGCTGAGGAAAGGGGTCTTCATAAGCCCAGCCGGGGACCTTAGCAGATTGGCAAGTAGTGAGGCAATGGAGACCGTTGTCTCTATCTTCCTCAGCATGGGTGAGGGGAAGCTGAAGGGGCTTAGCGCCGATCTTTTGATGTCGGAGTTCCCATGGGTTCTGGAGAACCTCAATCCCCTTGAAACCATCGGCGGCGCGAGGGTTCCCATCCTGGTCGTCGCAGGATCAAACGATACCATGACGCCGCCGGAGGTCTGCAGGGCGCTCTACGAGGCCGCAAAGGGGCCGAAGAAGTGGGTCCTCATAGAGGGGGCCGACCATAGCTACTCTGAGCATAGGGCACCCCTCATCCGCAGCGTTCTGGAGTGGCTTTAGGAACGTCTCTGAATAAGCTAAAAAGAAATCGGGACGGCTAGAGGATGGTTAGAGACTCGAGGTCCCTCGGGTAGTAGGTGATCCGCTCGGCGCCATCCTCGGTGATGACGACCGTGTCTGAGTGGCGGAAACCGCCGAAGCCGAGTTCGTAGATGCCGGGCTCGCAGCTCACCACCATCCCCGGCCTCAGCTCCATGTCGTTGCCGGCGTCAAGCCACGGCGGCTCGTGCCCCTCCAGCCCGATGCCGTGCCCCGTGTGGTGCCTGATAAGGTCTCTGTAGCCGGCGTCGAGGATCACCTTGTTCGCCGCCTTGTCGACCTCGCTGCATTTCACGCCTGGGCCCATGGCCTCGAGGGCGGCGTCTTGGGCCTTGAGCATGACCTCGAAGTACCTCTCCTGCTTCGGCGTAGGCTCTCCCACGATCATGGTTCGCTCCAGCTCGCTGTGGTAGCCGCCTACGTCGGCTCCAGCCCCCGTGACTAGGACATCCCCCTCCCGGATCACCTTGCCGATGCTTATGGAGTGAGGCATCGCCGACTTCCAGCCCACCTGACCCCTGAAGCCCGCCGACGCCGGCGCCCTCCCAGCCCTCAGCTGCTCGTATCCTGGCCCCAGAGTCTTCTTCATCGTGGCGGAGGCCTCAAGCGACGCCATGAGCGATACCTCCGTGTCCCAGAGCCCAGGCGCCGTATACTCCTGCAGCAACTGGTGGGCGAGGTTCCCCCACTTCGCGCTCTCCTTCATCAGGTCAATCTCCTCCTGGGACTTGATGAGCCGCATGTCCCAGACGATCTCGCCGGCCTTCACGAAGGTGGCGTCCGGTATCTTCTCGCTGAGCGGCGGCCCCGTGTACCCGTAGGCTCCAGTTGCCCCAGCTGGGTTGTCGGCCCCTATCTTCGCCTTCCCGTAGCCGAGGTCCGTCAGCCACTCGGCGAAGAGCTCGATGGGGTGCCTCTCGCCGGGGTAGTCGAGGTAGGTCCTCACCTCCCCTACGAGCCTCGTCTGATGGCCGAGGTGATCCGCCTCAAGGAGGGGGCCGAGGAAGACTAGGTCCCCATCTGGGGGGACCACGAGGACGGCGGGTCGCTCCGTTGTCATGTGGGTGAAGTGGGAGAGGTAAAACATGTGCCTGCCATTGGTGAGCAGCAGCACGTCCAGCTCCCTCTCCGACATCTCTTCCCGTACCCTCTCGATGCGTCGCCTGTACTCGCTCCAGCTTATTCTCAGCTTCACCAAGAAATTCACCTTCGCAATAGTCTACTCCCAGCATGGTTAAAGCACTATCGACCATCCCACAAGCCGTTTTATCTTATTTTAGATAACAACTTTCTATCAAAAAGAAAGTTGTGAGAAAAAAGAACAACCTCGGTTAAGCAAAAAAACGCGAAGTTGAATCAGATTTGCGCAAAATCAAAGAAGACACGGTGGTAATGATAAACCTAATTAAATCACTGTGAGTACACTCCTACTAAATGATTTTACGCGCGAGGGTACAGGAAGCTGATGGTGAAAGAACATGGGTGATACTGCATTGCTAATAATCGACATGCAAGTAGGGAACTTCTCAGAACCTGATCCCATATATAATGGGGATGAACTCCTCGCCAAGGTCAAGGGCTTAATCGCCCGGGCGCGTGCTGCACAGATACCGATCATCTACGTTCAAAATAATGGCAGTAGTGGCGATCCGGACGAATATGGTACTCCGGGATGGGAAATCCACCCATCTATCGCTGCAGTTGAAGGGGATGTGTTGGTTCAAAAACGGACTCCGGACGCCTTTTATGAAACGAATTTACAGCGTGAACTGGAGGCTCGAGGGATCAGGAAGCTGGTCATTGCGGGCTTGCAAACGGAGTATTGCATAGATACAACCTGTCGTCGTGCGTTCAGCCTCGGGTATGATGTCGTCCTAGTTAAGGATGCGCACAGTACCTGGGATTCTCCGCTTTTCACGGCGAAACAAATCATCGAGCATCACAACCATGTTTTGGGTGGATGGTTTGCCACCTTGAAAAATGAGAGGGAAATCGAATTCTAATAGACTCAGAAGCTCAAAATTCAAAGGGACTTCCCAGATTCGGAAGCGAACCATATCTCAGGGTGAAACTCCTTGAAGCCTTCGGGAAAATCCCAAGGGTCGACGACGAAGTCTAGCACCGCGGGTATTCCGGCCTCGTTCTGCTTCAGCGCCTCCTCTAGGGCGAGGTGAATAGCTTCTGCCTCCTCGATGTGTTCGCCGTGGCAGCCGCAGGCCTCTGCGACAGCGGCAAAGTCAGGCTGGGCCTCGAAGTCGACGGCCACGTACCGTTCACCCAGCGCCTTCTCATGTAGCTTGATCCACCCTAGGCTGTAATTGTTGAGGACGATCCAAGTGACGGGGGCGCCATACTGGACGGCTGTGGGGAGCTCCTTCATAAACATCTGGAAGGCGCCGTCCCCCGCGATGCAGAGCACCTTCCTCTCTGGTGCGGCTAGCTTCGCGCCGATGGCGCCGGCAACGCCGAAGCCCATGCAGGTCTGCTCCGCCGGGGCCACGCAGCCGTCTATGTCGAGGACCTTGTAGTAGGGGAAGTAGTAGGACCAGAGGTCCTGGGACCCGTTCTCGTTGACAAGCACCGTCCCGGCGCCGAACACCTTGTTGGCTTCGTGGACGATCTGCTTTGACTTTAGCGGAGTGGAGGCGTCGCTGCACTCGGCCTCCACCTCTTGCTCGAAAGCCTCCCTCGCCTCCACGATCCCCTTCACCCGGGGCATCTCCTTTAGGGGTCTCCGCTCGATCACCTGCGAGACTGCGGTCATCAGATCTTGGAGGGTAAGCTTCACGTCGCCGACCACCGCCACGTCCGGCACCCAGTTCCTCCCTATCTCGAAGGGGTCGATGTCGACTTGTATGAACCTCGCCCCCGGTGGGAAGTAGCGCCACGCCGCGGTCTGGAACTCCTCGTTGCGGGAGCCCAGGGAGACGACCAGGTCCGCCTCTTGATACACCCTCCTCCCGACCCGGGTCCTGTAGAGGCCGACGAGGCCGAGGGCGAGGGGGTGGCTCTCAGGGATGACGCCACGACCACTGGGGGTCGTCATCACGGGGATGCCTAGTAGCTCCGATAGAGCAGTGAGCTCGGAAGAAGCAGCTGAAGCATGGGCGCCGCCGCCCGCCACGATGACCGGCCTCTCCGATCGGAGAAGCAGCTCCGCCGCCTCCTTCACCTTCTCCGGATCGGGTCTGAGGCGGATGGGGCGGTCCGATGGGGTGTACTCTGTCTCCGTGGTCGTTGAGGTCCCGACGTCGAAGGGGACGTCCAAGTATACGGGCCCGGGCTTCCCGTTGGCTGCGAGGGAGAAGGCCCTTCTCACAGCCCAAGCCGTCCTGTCGGCCGAGGGGAGCCTGAACGCCCACTTTGTTATTGGCCTCAACATGTCGATCTGAGGAGTCTCTTGGAAAGCGCCCTTCCCCTCGTGCAGACTGCTCGCCGATGACCCCAACACGATGAGAGACGCACAGCCCGAGCTGGCCTCTAGGACGCCTGGAATCAGGTTGGCGACGCCGGGGCCGGGGCTGCCGAAGCAGACGCCCGGCTGACGGGTGAGCTTGGCGTAGGCCATCGCCATGAAGACGCCGGAGGTCTCGTGCCTGACCAGCACGGGTTTGATTCCACTGGCGTCGTAGAGGGAGTCGTAGAGGGCTTCAGGGTTGCCGGGGAGGCCGAATACAAATCTGACCCCCTCGTCCTGCAGGGCGTCGACGACGACATCCCAGCAACGCTTCTCGTTCAAGTGGCAGCACCCGCTCTTATCCTAATCCATGGGTGGATAAAAGTTCGTCAGTTCGCAGGTCGATCTTCAAGAGGCAACGACCGGCCTTGTCACTGTGTAGCTACTATTCAGGCTCTTCCTCCTCTCCGTAGAGGAGCTTAAGCTCGTCGAGGCTCAACCTCTTGCCTGCCTCAAGTTTGCGCTTCGCCTCCATCATCAGTTTCCTCTTCATAGCTTCGACCTTCCTCTCCCTCTCGGCCGCTGATCGCTGCTTCAACTCTCTGAGCCTTTTCCGCATTCCTCTGGCTTCCACTAGGACCTTGTCGAGCTCCGCGTCGACCTCCCTGATCGCTGACAGGTGCTCAAGGAACTTGGCGTGTGCTTCGTCGGCGCGACTCCTCTCCTCGTCGGCCCCCCTGTGGAGTAGTATCATCTTCTCGTGGTTCGCCTCACTATTCTCGTGCAGCCTAGCTATCTCGTCCCGGCAGCCGCGGATCCCTAGCTCCGTGGCCTTGATATCGGCGAGCACGCTCAGCCTCTCATCCTCCCGGGCGTCTAGCTCATCGTGCGCGGCCAACGTCTTCTTCAGTCTCCTAGCTTCTTCTATGAGTGCCTCCTCCCGGTCGAGGATGTCGGCTGTCGGCGTCGTCATCATCTCCCACTCGATGCGCCTGAGCTGCTCCTTTGCGTCCCGTCTTGGAGGAAGCAACCTCCGCCCCTCCTCCAACCCGGCATCTACCTCGGTCAGTCTTCTATGCTTCTCGGTCAGCACGTTGCGGAGGGATTCGATCCTCTTTTTAAGCTCGGCGACCCGGCGGTTCGCCCCATCTCGATCCTCCCGATGCTTCATGGCTTCGGCCCTCAACGTTTTCACAGATTCGTTGAGCCTGTCCCGCTCGTTTTTCCAGCGTTCCGCCTCGCTATTCAGCTCGGCTCGTCTCCTTCGGATAGCATCCGCCTTCTCCTCGAGCTCGGCCAGCCTCTCCTCGTCCCCAGACATCTCAGTCTTCCCCGCTCGACTCGTAGAGCTCCCTCCTCCTCGCCTCCAGCAGATTGGGCTCCACCCTCAAAAACTCTGCGGCACACTCTACGGTGACGCCCAGCTCCTCTCCGGCCTCATACGCCGGCTTGATCCTATCCCTGTAATCGAGGTCTCGGGTCAGGTGGTGGTCTACCACTAGCCGGGTGATCCCGGCATCTCTGACGATCTTCACGAGGTTCTCGTTCGCCTCTCTAAGATCCAGTGGCAGGTAGGGGGAGTCGATGTAGGTGGTCGGCCCATCGACGAACACCAGGTCAGGCTTCTCCCCCAGGATGAATTCGACCTGCTCGCCGAGGAGGGGCCCTTGCACGTCCGAGGTGAAGAGGAAGGTCTCGTCGGCTCTGATGCTGGCCTCAATGACGTAGCCGCGAGTCGCAGTCGCGCCGTGGGGGACTGGCTTTGAGAACCTTATCTCGGTGTCTTCGAATTTGAAGCTCCGGTTATCCGCGTAGGCGATCTTCTCAGCCATCCCCTTCAAGCTGGGCAGGAATGCGGCGGCCCTCTCCCTCTGGCTCCGGTTGATCATCCTCCTAGGATGCTTCAGGAGCACCGTCTTTCCAGAGTAGATCTCAGGCTCCTTCGGGTCGAAATGGTCGAAGTGGTAGTGGGTCACGACGAGGACATCCGCCTTTGCGGCGTGCTCCTTAATGCGCCCCCACAGCGTCGCCTTAGCCTCCTCCTCGACGGGGTGAGGTGGGAGACCGAACCTTTTCGGGGCGAGGGCGACCGCTGGGTCTATCAAGATGTTGATGTTGCCTGTTTCGATGTACGTCGTCATGCTCCTCACCCCCAGGCTCTCGAAGGCGAGAGGCATAACCTTCAGCACAGCAACCCTCCCTGTGCAGATAAGCTTAGATACATCGCCCATAAATAGGCTTGGAGGCGGCCCCCTTGGTTGAGCGCTCAGCCATCATACTGGCCGGCGGCGGATCCAAAAGGATGAATGGGGACAAGGGGCTCAGGACCCTCGGCGGAGATCCCCTCGTGAGACATGTCATCCGACGGGTCTCAAGCATGGTAGAAGAGGTCCTCCTCGTGGTCGGCTCCGAGAAGCAGAGGAGGGAATACACCGCCACCATAAACGGAGGCGTTGAGCTGTTGGTCGACCTCTACGAAGACGGGTCGCCCCTCGTCGGAGCCATCACCGGCCTCAAGAAAGCCCAGGGGCGCTATGCATTCATCACGGGCTGCGACACGCCCTTCATAGCCCAGGAGGCGGTCTCACTGCTGTTCAGGGTATCTGAAGGCTTCGACGGAGCAACCTTCCGTTGGCCCAACGGCTGGATTGAGCCCCTGTTAGCCGTCTACCGAGTCGAGCCGTCCCTGACCCTCGCCCTTGAGGCCTACCGCAACGGCGACCTCAGGCTGAGGACGGTCCTTCACGGTCTGCCCCAGATCAGGCTCATCCCAGTGGAGTCCCTGCGAGCACTGGACCCGCAGCTATTGACCCTGTTCGATGTGGACACGGATGACGACCTGCTCAAGGCGGAGGCCATCCTGAGGACGATTACGGAGACTCAGGGCTGATACTCAGAGAAAAACTCTGGGTTTAGGTGTGCATGTATTCTTTATTTTTTGACTGGTAATATGCTTGCTAACAACGCCAGAGCAGGACCCAGCAGAAGACCTGCCCAAAAGAATAAACCCAATAATCCTAATGCTGCGATAATCGCCCTATCTTTAAGGTACCATACGCCCGGACCCCTAGTGGTTTTTCTCAGCATAATGAATCCTAGAAGAATCGGAAGCGACACGAAGATAATTGTGAGAAGAGCCCACGGCGTATAACCTGATTTATTCAAAGCGATGATCATCTGCATAAAACTCATGAAGCCACCTCCCAGATAGAGAAGGCCGGCTATCGTGGCAACCAAGCCTAATGTATCTCGACCTAGTCTAGACTTCCAAACCAGGAGGCCGAACCCTAAGATTAGACACCCCAACATCGGTGCCAGTATAATAATTAGAGGCTGCCCCTCCCAGAGGTGGATGCCTATAACATCTAGTGGGATTTTCAGCCATTCATAGATGGTGAACTCCTCCTTGTAACCTACTGCGATACCGTATCGACCTCCCCTGAATTGCTCATAAACAGCGAAGTAGTAGATTCCACCGGTCGATACCTCCAAATCGAAGTCTGCTAAGTAGTAGTAGCTACTAGGTGTGAAGGGCTCAAACTCAGGCTTCGAAGGCCGACTTGCTTCAATTAAGGCCCTGCCGACTTCGTCGGGTGTCTCAACACACTCGGGTAATGCATCCATCGATTCTATACCGGGGCCCATTACAGCTAAATTGGGAGCGAAACTTGGTTCCTCTGTGGTCGGGACATATATGCAGTTCCGCAGCCTCTCCCCAGGCTTCAGTTGTAGTTTATAGTACTCAGCCTCAGCGGCTTCATGCAGTTCCCTGTACAAGGTCCAAGATTTTGTTGGATTTTCTATCTCGAACGCCGTCTCCAGACTGTGGATGTCTTCATCTGGTTTTAGCGGTGTGTGGGCTGAAACCGTTGGAACCACTATGAGGATAAGGCTCACTAAAAGGAAGCACTTGCTTACTTTCAACTTCATATGTTCGTTCTAGAACGGCCCTTTTTAAACAAAGCGGACGGGGGATCGAAATATTCGCGCGGTGATTTCCAAGTAAATCTCGTCTTAATGAGGGGTATTCAAGCCCCATAAATAGGAAGCCAAGTTATGTGACCGAGCGCGATATCATCAGATAGAAGGAAGGAGAAAAACACGCGCGTGGGATATCCATACAACGGTTTCAGTTATCGCCAGAAGTTCCGTATTTAAGAATGTGAGTATATAATGAATGATAGACTTGAATATGTCATCAGTTTATATGGGGTTCAAATGCGCCATAGGGGGATGAATCGTCGCTGAAAGATATTTCAGAACTAGAACCTTCCTACTTCGAACTGCAGGCTTATTGGGGCGCCACAAAACACATGGGGGGTTTGAAGGCCACAAGGGAGCTGATTGAGTTATGCCACATAGACAAGGGCAAATACGTTTTGGATGTCGGCTGCGGCGTTGGAGTGACCCCATGCTACCTTGCAAAAGAGCTTGGCTGTGAAGTAGTCGGTGTAGACATTTCTGAAAAGATGATCTATCGGGCAAATGAAAGGGCGAGAAGAGAGGGTGTAGAGGACAGAGTTGAATTTATCGTAACGGACGCGCAGAACCTCCCCTTCGAGGACGCCATTTTTGAAGCGGTGATTGGCGAGTCCGTAACCGCGTTTCCAGAAGATAAAGAGAGAGCGGTGAGCGAGTATTCGCGGGTGACAAAGCCAGGAGGATATGTAGGGCTCAATGAGATGACTTGGATAAGGACGCCGCCTCCAACAGAGTTGGTTGAATATTTCTCTCGCACTACCGGTGCTAAGGGGGAAACTTCTAATGTTTGGAAAGCGTTGTTGAAAGGCTCTGGGTTGAGAGATATGGTTGTGAGAATCTACAAAGTCAACACTCTAAGGGAGATCATTAATGGAATCAGATGGCTAGGTTTGTTAGGTTTAAAGGATTATTCAAGAGCATGGTCTAATTTTTTGACCCTGTGCATCAGGAGTCCAGCTTTCAGGAGGTACATAAAAGAAACATGGCCTGCCCTTAAGAAAGTTAAAAACATTTTCGAATACTTGGGATACGGAATATACGTTGGCAGGAAATAATCGTTCTATCAGTTTGAGAACGATCTTTTAATGAATAAAGTGAGATCGTCACCCTTCTGGATCTGAGCCATCCATTGTCGCCCTTTCAGCTACATGCCGCCCTTCCAATCAAACTCGTATTTACCTTCTTTCCGCCGCTCGATCTGATGCCTCTGGGAAAACCGTTATTTCATTGAGCTTCCCAGCTCTTCTGCAACTGCCTTTACAACCTTCCACACGACACCTACGCTGTCGATGTAGACGAATTCTTGAGGGCTGTGAGGATACTTGATGGTAGGCCCGATGGAGACTATTTCCAGCTCCGGGTCAAACCTACTAAGAAAGCCACACTCCAGCCCAGCGTGGATGGCGGTGATCTTTGGCTTCTTATCCAGGACTTTCTCATATACCCTCGCCACCGACTTCAGGAAAGACGATTCCAAGTCGGCCTTCCAGCCGGGGTAGCCTGGCGGTTGGACGACTTCTGCGCCGTATTTTTCGCCCAGGGCCTTCAATGTTGCTTTATCCTTTGCTAGTTCCTCCATGTCGGAACTCCTAGAGCTCACGGAGACTGTCACTCTGTCCTTCTCGGTTCTTACGATGCCTAGGTTGTTAGAGGTCTGGACGAGGCCTTCTATGTCCTTGCTCCAAGAGACGGGTCCTTGATATACCTCGGTTATGATTCCTATAACCGAAGCCGTATTCTCCTCTGAGAACGACTTGCCTGAGGGAATCTCGGAGAGCTTGATTTTCATCTCCTTTTCGATGGATCTCTTTTCCTTCTCCTTCTGCGCCTTCCACTTCTCCAGATTCTCCATCGCCCTCTCAGCTTCGTCTTCTGGGACCGAGAAGTCGCAGTAGGCTGATCGGGCTATTGCGTTCATCCTCGTTCCCCCCTCTATGTGCATAATCCGGATGGGTATCTCTTCTTTAACCGCCTTCAGGCCTCCGCCTAGGAGCTTGTTGGCGTTTACTCGTGGAAGGTGGATGTCCACCCCTGAGTGGCCGCCGAGGAGTCCGCTTATCTCCAATTTGATGCCTCTCCAACCTTCGACCTCCTCAAATTCGACTGGGATGTTATTTTGGGTGCCTCCACCCCCGGCAGAGCTTATTATAATGACGCCCAACTCCTCACCGTCTAGATTGATCATCCTCTTACCTGTGAAGAAGCCCTTCTGCATCTTGATAACCCCGGTCAGCCCCGTCTCCTCCTCTACCGTCAGTAGAACCTCGATTTTCCCGTGTTTCTTCAGATCAGGGTCGATCAACAGAGCCAGGGCTATGGCCATACCGATGCCATTGTCGGCGCCTAAAGATGTGGCATCGGCAGTGACTATGTTCCCTTCGAGCTTGACGGGGATAGGATCTGTGTCGAAGTTATGGGGGCTCTCAACGGTCTTCTCACAGACCATATCTTGATGCGCCTGCAGTATCAGCGTTGGAAAGCCCTCACATCCAGGCGCCGCCTCCCGCGTGAGCAGTATGTTCCCAACCTCGTCCCGCTTGAAAGATATGCCGTTCTCCTCGGCCCATTTTTCCAACCAATTCTGGATTTTCTGTTCCTTTCCAGAACAGCGGGGTATTTTTGTAATCTCTTCGAAAAGGCTCCAGACAATCTCTGGTTCTAATTCACTTAGTTTGTTTACCGTATTAACCATTCAATCTCGCGCGTACGCGTGCGATAAACCTTTATAAGATTTACAAGTCTGAAGGGCGGATAGATTCTGGGGACCCATCACCTGCCCCATTTCGGTTTTAGCAACGTGTTCAGGTCTATCAAGGAGACAGTTAGGCCCTGTTTAGAGGCACTTGAGAACTTTAATATCTGGACCTAGATATCGACGGAGGGAAGTGATCTAAGGTGAAGATTCTAGTCCTCATACCCATACTGCCGCGAAAAGGGGAAGAATGCCTACGCCCGTCTGAAGGAGCACAAAAATACGTCGGATCGGACACCAAAGTTGACGCCATAAACAGAGTACGGCCCCGCCTCCATCGAGTCGGTGTACGACGATGCCATGGCCGCGCCCTTCGTCGTCAAGAAGGCGGAGTGGGCCGAGAGGAATGGCTACGACGCCGTGGTCGTCAGCTGCATGATGGACCCAGGCGTCAAGGCCGCGAGGGAGGCGGTGAACATACCCGTCGTGGGCCCCAGGGAGGCCTGTATGCACATTGCCTCCATGCTCGGTGCGAATCCCAAGACCATCCTGCCGAGGGGCATCCCCGTTCTCCAGATGCACGACGACCTCGATAGGACCTATCAAGCGCTCAAAAGGGACGCGGAAAGGGCTATGAAGGAAGGCGCCGAGGTGTTGGTCTTGGGCTGCACCGCTCTTTCGGGCATGGCCGAGAGGCTGAACGAGGAGTTGGACATCCCGGTTCTAGAGAATGAGGGCACCGCGCTGAAGGTGGCTGAGATGCTGGTCGACCTGAAAGTAACTCACAGCAAACTGACTTATCCAAAGCCGCCCGAAAAGAAGAGGATACTGCCCAGCTAACCGCCTTCCCATCTCTTTTTTCATACCGTGAAAACTTGGCCAGATCAATGATGTGAAAGATCCGGAGGGTTCTACATAGTCTCTTCAACCGCTATTATGATTTGGTCATCTGCGTGCTGTAACTCGGTCCTCACACAAGCTCCTCTCCGCCTAGGTTACCGTGCAATAGTGGATTCTAAAACGGTAACTTACGTGTCTTCCATGGGCTTCTTGTCGTCGTCAGGTTTATCAGGTCCCCCTTGAACCTATTGGTGGGGTGACGGTATGCCGCAGAAGAGGAGGCTGAAGCAGATTGAGAGGCGACAGCAGGCGATGCAGAGGAGGGAAAAGCAGCAGGAGAAGGCTCGGGTCGATAAGACGATAGGCTCCGTGGATATACCTGATCTCAGCAGCGATGAGCTGATGGATCGCCTAAGGCGTATGAAGGCGATCACACCGACCGAGGTTTCCACCCAGTTCAACATCAAGGTGAGCCTGGCTAAGAAGCTGCTCGAGGAACTCAGGAGGAACGAGGTCATCGACTTGGTCTCACGGAGCCACAACCTGAAGGTCTACGCCCTCAGCCAAGGCTAGAGCTTCTCTATCCTGATGCTGGCGCCGCTGGTGATCCTACCTATCAGCTCTAGGTTCTCCGTGACCCTGCCGACCCTGTTGACGGGGCTGTACGTCAGGGTGTCGCTGTGATACAGGCAGAGGGCGTCTCCCATAGGCCAGTAGGCTATGGTTCCAGCATCCACCTCCCTGATGGACTTCTCCTCTCCCCGCTTGATGCCCACGATGAAGCTGTAGCCACCGCTGCATGGGTGGGCTCTTCCTCGAAGAGGAAGCCTTCTGAGTAGCGTCTCCACCGTCAGCGGCGCATAGAACCTGACTAACTCCCCCTTAGCCTCACCAAGCCCAGCGACCTTAATTCTAATGGGCGTTTTGGAGAGGCTTCCGCTCAAATGTTCAACCACCTACCTCTAGGTCGTCGCGTACCTGACGATCTTCTCGGCCACGTCCACTCCCGTAGCCGCCTTCAGGGCCTGCCACCCCGGTGCGCCGTTAACCTCTAGGATTACGGGTCCGCGTTCCGACTCGATGATGTCGACGCCGGCGTAGTCGAGGCCGAGGGCTGATGTCGCCTTCACCCCGAGTTCGAGGATCTCGTGGGGGATGGGCTCGTCCACCATCCTGCCTCCCTGGGCGACGTTGGTCTTCCACTCCCCGGCGGCCCCGTACTTGTATGCTGAGCCGACGACCTCTCCGCCGACGACGAAGACGCGTATGTCGCGGCCTGGGTTGCGCAGGTACTCTTGGACTATGAGGGGTTGGCCGAGGCGGGTGAGCATCTTCCAGGCGTTGTAGGCGATGTCGGGGTTGTCGAACTTGAGGGAGCCCTTCCCCATGGAGCCGAGGATGGGCTTGTAGATAGACTCGCCGAGCTCCTTCGACCATCTGTAGGCCCTCTGCATGTCCTCCGTCGTGTAGGTTTCGGCGACGGGGAGCCCAGCACTGGCGAGGGTGTACCCGGTGGCGTACTTGTCCCTGGCCCTCCTGAAGGAGTAGCACGGGTTGATGACGCGGATGCCGGAGACCTCCATGTGCTCGATCATGCTGATGCGCCGGGTCAGCTGCTCGCAGCTTCCGGGGCCGAAGCTCCTTATGAAGCTGACATCGGAGTCTGTGATCTCCTCGCCCTTGAGCCAGAACCTTGAACTGGACGAGGAGACGTAGGATGAGACATCGAAGATGCTGCCCGTCACCACATCATGCCCGAGCCTCTCAGCGGTCTCCGCCAGCTCCAGGCTGTTGGCGCTGGAAGACTTCCCATAGAGGATGAGCACCTTCATAGAGAACCCTCATTCTATAGTGGTTTTGCGCTGGTAGATAAATGATGTTGGGATATATGTTTTAGGGCTACATTGATGGATTCGCGTGCTATAGGCTGTTTCAAGAATGACATGCGCTCGGAAGAAAGCATAGCATGAAACAGGTGTTCCATGGCGTTCCGGCGGGTTCCTCTAATATTCGCTTCGCATCATAACGTGCAGGAGGTAAGTCGACATATGTCCAAGAAGACATTGTTGATGGAGGTTCTAACAATTCTCTTGGCGCTGGTTATACCTTTCACAGCGTTCGCAGAGTCTACGGGGGCTTCGGATCTAGTTAGTGGAGCGGCACTCTCTAAATCGGGGGCCGGCGTTGCGGAATGGTCGGATGTGACATCGTATGAGGGATCTTGGTCGATTCACCTGGTTGCGCCTGGGAAGGCGACATGGGATGCCGACTTGGGAAAGGGTGTGGGTGTAAACGAAGGCCGCATCAGCATCAAGTTGGCTCCAGGAACGACCCTCGGCGACATAGAGTCGATTTCATGGTGGGTGAATACCACCTCAGGATATCCGCCGCACGTTGACCTGCTGCTGGACTTGGATGGAGACGGGGTTTTCGACGGGGGCAAGAAGCACCTAGTTACGGGCAAATCCCTATCAGGAGACGACGATGTGCTTGTGGCCGAATTCGCGTATCAGCCCTATTTCGGCCCAGGATACGCTTACAGTAGCCCTGGGGTTCCCTATGGCCATTATGTTCCAGAGTGGCAAAGCAGCTACTATTATCCCATGTACGATACATGGGTGAAAACATTCCAGAACGTTACAGATGAGATTGATACTACTCAAGTGAACAATGAGACAGCGTTTTGGTTCTACTCTGGACTGCCTGGACCATACTCAGGTGGCTACTTCGGGATGCTGGCCGACTTCAAGGACGGCGTTGTTCAGGTGATCGGCGGCACCGACGTTGCCGATGTGGACGCGAGCACGGTTGTCCTAGAGATCCAGATCGAGGTGGATAACTGGCTCGGCCCAGCTGAAGCCTACGTGGATGATGTTGCTATAAACGGTGAAACCCTTTTAACGGAGCTGACGGCCCCCGAGATCGTCGTCAAGAAGCCAGATGCCATAATCTACCCGCCGGGAGATATACCGATTAAAATTTCGACCTATGACCTATTCGGAGTAACCTCGGTTTGGTACAACGTAAAGAATAGCGCCGGTGACTGGGTATACGCCACAAATCGGACCTATACCGCGACGACCATCATGCCGGATTTCGCGGATGGGTATTACCACTTCTACGCCTGGGCGGAGAACACCCTGGGCATAGTGGGTGTAAACTCGGAGATCTACTTCACCGTGCTCTCAAGAGGGTTGACAATCGATATAAAACCCGACACGTTGAACCTTAGGAGCCGTGGAAGATGGATAACTGTGTTTATAACGCCTCCCGAAGGCTACGACGTTGAGGATATCGACATCAGCACCATTAAACTGGAATTCGGCGATAACAGCGTCGAAGTAGATTGGGTACGTGTCCAAAACGGCGTTCTGATGGTGAAGTTCAGCAGGTCGGCCATCACAGAGATGCTCAGCCCAGGGGACGAAGTGGAGATGATAGTGACGGGGAAGCTCAAAGATGGGACCCCATTCGGGGGCTCCGACACCATCAGGGTAATTGAGCCTGGCAATGCGTTCGGCCGTCTTCGTAACACACGTAGCTCCGGGAATAGTCGTGGTCAAGGAACCGGACTTGGTAAGGGGAATAAAGGCGGACACGGAAAAGGACACGGGAACGAGGGTGGAAAGGGGAAGACAAAATAGCCTCAACCTCCTTTTTATGAAGATCAGCAGAACACGATATCCAATTTTACAACCGAGAGTTTGATTAAATATCATGCTTTAGATTGTGCAGGCTGTACATATGTTGTGGTTTGGCGGGGCCTTTTTGGCAGAGAAGACAGCAAGGGCCCAGAACCAGTCGTCATGGGTGCCTTCGAGGTGGTTGAAGAGGATCTTGCCTCGCGCGATGTTCGCTCAGCTGGGGGTATCTTATTGGTACGCGATGCGGCCTCCAAGGTTGGCTCTCCCGCTATCTGATTGCATAATATCTAGGGTCGATGCCGAGCTCCTCCGCTAGTTCAGCTATCTGTCTCCATGTTTCATCTGGGATTGGTATCCCGTCCCTAAGCCGCTGCTGCCTGGTCTCCCACTCTGGATCGCCGGGTATGAGGACTCTGCTGCCGGCCTCTGGCGTCGTCGCCTTCACGCCGCGGAGCACCGCATCAGCTCGCCGTTTGAAGGCTTCCAGCCCCACGAACTCCTCCGGGTCGATAGCGATGGCGAAGATGCCGTTGGGAGACGGCGGCTCCGTCCCGGGTTCAAGTCCAGACCGCGACCCCGTCATGACTGCACCAATCAGCTCCATGAGAAGCTGAAGGCAGTAGCCCTTGTATTCGCCAAAGGGCAGGAGCCAGCCGCCCTCCGACATATCCTTCGGGTCATCGGTCACCCTGCCGTACCTGTCCCTGATCCAGTGCCGAGGTATCTTCTCGCGTTTCGCCTTGGCGAGGTTCACCTTACCCTCTGCCACCACCGAAGTCGCATAGTCCAGCAGGAAGGGATCCGCGTCTCTAGTGGGGACAGCAGCGCTGAAGGGATTCGTCCCCAAGACCCGGCCCAGGCCGCCGTAGACAGAGACGGCTGGGTGGCCGACGTTGACGAACATCATGGCGACGACGCCCCTCCTCGCCGCCAGGGAGGTGTAGTAGCCGACCCGGCCGATGTGGTTGCAGTTGTAGGCGCCTACGGCGCTGATGACGTTTGCCTTCGCCTTCTCCACCGCCAACTCCATCACTCGCATTGCTGTCACTTGGCCGAAGGCCCAGCGTCCATCCACCATGGCTGAGGAAGCCGACTCCTCCACTACGGGCTCCGCTTCCACATCGATGAAGCCCTGCCTGATGCGGTCCGAGTAGCGGACGAAGTATGAGACGCCGTGGGAGTCGTGTCCCGTCAGGCTCGCCTCGACGATGGTCTCTGCGACAAACTCGGCTTTATCTCGGGGAGCGCCTAGGGCCGAGAAGATTTCGGTCCCCAACTCCCTTAGCCTGTCCGCTGGCATCACGATCATATTGATCAAGATTACTGGTCTCTAACGTAAAAGGCTCTTAGGCTAGGGCTACTTTTTCGGGACTAGCTTCCTGATATCCTCGAGGAAGACCTCGATGTCCTCCCGCTCTATGCCGTAGTGGGTGCATAGCCTTATGGTGGTCGTGCGGCCGCGGCTCCTCCAGCCGAGCTTGGCGCACGCCTCTATCCAATCCCCGCCGGTCCAGCCGAGGCCGGAGATGTCGATGAAGACCATGTTTGTCATAACAGGGTTCAGTACTTTGATCCCTTTGATCTGCCTCAGCCCCTCGGCGAGGAGCTTCGCGTTCTCGTGGTCCTCTGCCAACCTGTCCACCATCTTCGTCAGGGCTATGATTCCGGGCGCCGCGATGATCCCCGCCTGGCGCATCCCGCCGCCGAGCATCTTCCGGTATTTCCGGGCCCGCTCGATGAATTCCTCTGGGCCGACGACCATCGACCCGACAGGCGCCGCAAGCCCCTTCGACAGGCAGATCTGAACGGAGTCGGCGTACCGCGTCAGCTCCTTCACGTCGACGTCGAGGGCCATCGCTGCGTTGAATATCCGGGCGCCATCCAGGTGAACACCGAAGCCGTGCCTCTTCGCCACCTTCCAGTCTGCCTCCATCTGCTCAGGCGTCAGGGCGATGCCGCCGGCCGCGTTGTGGGTGTTCTCCACGCAGACCAGAGAGGTCCTCGGGTAGTGGATGTTCGGAGGCCT
>CAZWKG010000006.1:0-23804 GCA_964634705.1 uncultured Candidatus Bathyarchaeia archaeon
TTCAGCCGATATGTGAGAGGACGTGACAACTATGTTAATATATCTGTTGTGAACATTTATGAGACCAGTGAGGAGGTGAGAGATGAATGGATAGGAGAAGGATGCTGCTCGCCGTCCTGGCTACCCTGCTGATCTGCACCATCACCATCGCCGTCGCGGCCTCCGTGTACCGCTTCTACCTCCCGCAGACCGTGGAGGTCGCCGTCACCGTCACGCCCGCCATCCGGGTGATGATCGACTACTCCCTCTTGGATCCCTTGAAAACCGAATGGGAGAACGGAACCCGCCTCGACTGGGGAACGCTGCCTAAGGGCGTCAGCGCAGACAAAACCCTCATCGTCTACAACGACGGCGACTACGATGTCACCGTGTATCTCATAGCTGATCTGCCGCCCGGGTGGACGCTGACCTGGGAAGCGAACGGAACCATCGTCCCCGGCGGCGGCTCCACCCTCTTTAAAGACCTGACGCTGACCGTCCCATCAGACGCAGCCGCGGGGACATACAACTTCGACACCTGGATAATCGCCAAGCCCAGCTAGCTCCTCGGGACGCCTGCCCCGAGGGGCGGTTTCAGACACCATAAAAAAGGGGAGGCTGGAGCAGCCCTGGAGATACCGGTCCTCCAGAGGGAACCTATTTAAAGATTGTAGACATCGATCGAAGCGAGGCATAATGACGGTGAAAGCCTACATAATGATGAACGTGAACACAGGTTCCGAGGACGAGGTCTGCGGGGAGCTCGTCAAGTTCGAGGAGGTGGAGGAGGTGGCGACTATCTACGGCGAGTACGACGCCGTGGTAAAGGTCCGCGCGAGCGACATGGACCACCTCGACCACTTCATCTTGAAGAAGCTCAGGGGGATACCCAACATATTCCTCACGGCGACCATGCTCATAGTCAAGGAGTACAAGTAGGCAAGCCGAGCAGCCCAGGGCCATTCGGTGCATCACAACATTTATCTTAGAAACAGCTTCCTAGAAATTCGAATCAGGGAGGAGAGCCCTGGTAGTATAGTCCGGTCCAGTATGCTCGGCTGTCACCCGAGCGATCCCGGGTTCAAATCCCGGCCAGGGCGCCATCAAACCAGGGGAAAGGCCTTTAGTATGGTTTAAATACTGAGGATGTGGTTACATCTCGAAAACGAGTAAAGGAGAGTATAGGAGGAATAAAATTTGTTTATGCCAAGGGCCTACGATAGGGCCATCACGATCTTTTCGCCTGAGGGACGCCTCTACCAGGTGGAGTATGCACTAGAGCTTGTGAAAAGGGGCGCTCCCATCGTCGGCGTATCATCTCCCGAGGGCGGCGTCCTGGCGGCGAACGAAACTCCTTGGAACCGCCTCGAGGACCCTGAATATTTTAGAAAGATCTTTCAGCTTGATGAGCATGTCGGCGCCGCGATAGCGGGCCTCGACTCCGACGCCCGGGTCCTCATCAGCCAGGCCCGGCTCTTCTGCCAGAGCAACAGGCTGCTCTACGACGAGGCCGTCGACATAGAGGTCCTGACCAGGAGAATAGGCGACCTCGCGCAGGTCTATACGCAACACGCGGGGGTCCGCCCCTTCGGCGTCAGCACAATCATCGCCGGCGTAGACCGGGCCGGCTGCAGGGTGCTCACCACCGACCCCAGCGGCAGCTACCGGGGATACCGGGCTACGGCCGTCGGAAGGAAGAGCGACGAGGCGAACAAGCTGCTGGAGGAGCGATACCAGGAAGGCCTCTCCATCGACGAGGCCATCTCCCTAGCCGTAGAGGCGGTGAAGACAGCATCCGAGGGCGAGGTCACCTCCAAGGTCGTCAAGGTAGCCATCATCCCCGCCGACACCGGGACCTTCAGAAGGCTCTCAGAAGAAGAGGTGGGGAAGTACCTGAAATAGAGGGCTCCCATCGATGAGCGACAGGTATACGCTGGTGAGGTACAATCATGAAGGGGAGACGTTCGAGATCCTCGTGGACCCAGAGAAGGGCCTGGCCTACAAGAGGGGTGAGATCGCCGACGTCTCCAAGGCCCTCATGATCGACACAGTCTTCACCGACGCGAACAAGGGGGAGAGGGCGTCTAGGGAGAAGCTGGAGTCCGCCTTCGGCACGAGCGACCCTTTGAAGGTGGCGGAGACCATGTTCGAGAGGGGGACGTTTCAGCTGACCGCCCACCAGAGGAAGGCGATGACGGAGCAGAAGCTGAAGCAGATCATAAGCATCATATCCCGCAACTACGTCGACCCGAGGACGAAGCTACCCCACCCGCCGGCGAGGGTCGAGAACGCGCTTGAGGAGGCTCATGTCTCCATCGACCCCTTCAGGGACGCGGAGGAGCAGGTGAAGGAGGTCGTCAAGGCCCTGAGCCCCATCCTCCCGCTGAGCATGGAGAGCGTCGAAATCGCGGTGAAGATCCCGCCGGAGCACGCCTCGAAGGCGTATGGGATCGTGAAAGGCCTCAGCGAGATCAAGCGAGATGAGTGGCAGTCTGATGGGTCGTGGATTGCGGTCGTCGTGGTTCCGGCGGCTATGCAGGTGGAGCTCCTCGACAGGCTGGGTAAGGCGACCCAGGGAAACCTACAGACAAAGATATTGAAATGACGGTTGTATCGATCATTGTCAGAACATTTTGAGAGCAGGGACCTCGTAATACCTGGAGACATCCTCTTCGAAGGGAGGATCAGGACGGGAGACAACACCTACCGCCGCCAGGGGAAGGTCTGCGCCAGCAGGATCGGGCTGGTGGAGTACGGCCGCGATATCGTCTCCGTCATCGCCCTTGAGGCGGGCTACAACCCCCTCGTCAGCGACCTCGTCGTTGGTAAGGTCATCGACATCGGGCTGGGCCGCTGGTTCGTGGACATCGACGCCTCCGTCGCGGCGGTCCTCAACGTTCCAGATGCCATCGACGCGCCCTTTAGACCCGACATCGTGATGCCCGAGATCTTGGATGTGGGGGAGACCATCGTCGCGAAGGTTGTCGACCTGGACAGGAGGAGGACGCCCATCCTGTCGATCCTCGGGAGAGACCTGGGGAAGGCGGAGGAGGGGTTCATCATCAGGATCACGCCATCGAAGATACCAAGGCTAATAGGGAAGAAGGGCTCGATGGTAAACATGATCCTGAAGGAGACGGGCTGCGAGATAGTCATCGGCCAGAACGGCAGAATCCTCATCCACGGAAGGACTAGGGAGCAGGAGGATATCGTCGTCAAGGTCGTTGAAAGGATCGAGATGGAAGCCCACACAACAGGCCTGACAAACAGGATCCAGGAGTATATTAAGCGTATGAAGGAGGGACAAGATTGAGTCCTAGACCGAAAAAGAGAAAGAAGGTATGGAAGAGGGTGGACGACCGGGAGTGGAACGAGCTCCGACCCATCAAGATCGAGAGCGGCGTCCTCCCGAACGCCGACGGCTCGGCCTACATCGAGATGGGTAAGAACAAGGTCATCGTCGGCGTCTTCGGCCCTAAGGAGATGCACCCTAAGCACCTAGCGAAGCCGCACATGGCCGTGCTGAGGTGCAGGTATCATATGGCGCCGTTCTCCACAGATCCTAGGAGGTCGCCGGCACCATCCCGACGGGACACCGAGATCAGCATGGTGATGCGATACGCGCTGGAGCCGGCTATCTTCCTCGAACGCTATCCGAGGTCGGCCATAGAGGTTTACACCGAGGTGCTGGAGGCAGACGGTGGGACACGGTGCGCATCTCTCAACGCGGCCTCAGTCGCCCTCGTCGACGCGGGAATTCCCATGAAAGACCTCGTGGTCTCCTGCGCCGCCGGCAAGTACGATGGCAGACTAATCCTCGACCTCGGTGACTATGAGGACAAGATGGGAGAGGCGGACGTGCCGGTGGGATATATGCCCAAGCTTGGCAAGATCACGCTTCTCCAGATGGATGGCATCCTCTCGCCTGAGGAGCTTGAGCAGTGTATCAGCCTCGCCATGGAGGGGTGCGAGAAGATCTACGAGTTGCAGCGAGAGTCGCTGAAGAAGAAATACGGGACCGAAAAGGAGGAGAAATGAGATTGAGCAGATACGGCATCGTCCCTAAACTCAAGCGGAGGAAGATCCAAGAGGCCATTGCGTCGGGGAAGCGGATGGATGGGCGGGGGCTAGAAGACCTCCGAGAGATCGTGGTCAAGACAGGGGTCCTCGAGAAGGCCGAAGGGTCGGCCGAGGTCCACTTAGGGAGCACCTGGGTGCTGGTCGGAGTCAAGATCAAAGTCGGCGAGCCCTTCGAGGACACGCCTGATGAGGGTGTCCTCATCTGCAACGCTGAGTTCGTACCTATCGCCTCGCCCGCCTTTGAGCCAGGGCCGCCGGATGAGAACTCCATCGAGCTTGCGAGGGTCGTCGACAGGGGGTTGAGGTCTGCCGAGGTCGTCGACTTCGCAAAGCTATGCTTGATCTCGGGTGAGAAGGTCTACGTCATACACGTCGACCTCTACATCCTGAACCATGACGGAAACCTCATCGACGCCTCCGCCATCGCAGCCATCGCGGCGATGAGGAACGCGATGAAGCTGGTGTACGAGGTTAAAGACGGCGAGACAGTGCTCACCGAAAAGAAGGAGCAGCTTGAGGTCGGAGGGACGCCGGTGGCGGTGACGATGGTGAAGATAGGGGACAGCATCATCGTCGACCCGTCGGCCGACGAGGAGGAGGTGATGGACGCGAGGCTGACCTTGACCGTTGACGACGACGGGAAGATATGCGCCATCCAGAAGAGGGGCTCCGAGGGGCTGTCACTCGACGAGATCAAGAAGTCTATAAACCTCGCCATTGAAAAGGCGCCTGAGATCAGGAGCAAGGTAACGGGGAGCGGTTGATGCCGAGGAAAAAGAAAAGCTACGGCCTCCGGCTTAGGACAAGGGGCGGTGCCACCGTCAGGAAACAGTGGACCAGGATAATTAGCACAATGAAAGGACCGCATAAATGCCCCAGCTGTACCAGCAGGTCGGTTAAGAGAGTAAGCGCAGGCATCTGGAGCTGCACCAAGTGTGGGTACCGCTTCGCCGGAGGCGCCTATCAACCAGTGACCAAGCTCGGGCAGACCTCAACGCGGATCCGTTAAACCTCTGCTTCCAAAGCATTCCCTTCCTCAGAACTTCCTCCAGCTGAGGTAAAAGACGTTGAGTACAGGAAGTTTAGCCGAGTCGGCTGAAGCGGAGATCAAGATCAAGGCGCCCGAGAAGCTTGTGAAAATCCTGTGTAGGGCGCTCCTTCCCGAAGCGGAGTGTCCTTCCTCGGCCAGGTCCAAGATCTCTATTGAGGGTGAGAAGCGGTGGCTCACCATACACATCAACGCCTCCGATATCGCTGCGCTGAGGGCGGCCCTGAACAGCTACTTCCGGTGGGCTGACGCCGTCCTCGATGTCGTGGGCAGGGTGGGATGAGAGCCCCCTTTGACAATAACTATAAACATAGGTGAAGATTGTTAAAGGGGAGAGCGATGTCGAGTGTGAGTCAGCTTCCGCCCAACGTCCAGGAGCGGCTGGCGCGCCTCCAGCAGCTTCAGAACACTTTACAGTCGTTGGTCCTACAGAAGCAAAGGGTCGATCTAGAGCTGAGCGAGACTGAAAGGGCGCTAAAGACATTGGAGGGCGTCCATTCAGGGACGAAGGTGTATAAATCCGTAGGCGCCATCCTCGTGGAGAAAAAGAAGGATGAGCTTGTCAACGAGCTGAGCGAGCGTAAAGAGTTTCTGGAGATGAGGACAAAGGTCCTTGCGAAGCAGGAGAAAAAGACCAGAGAGAGGCTAACGAGACTACAGCAGGCTCTGCAGAAGGAGCTGAACCTGCAGCCGGGCCCAGGTGGCCCCTGAAGCAGTCTATCTCCTCCTTCTTAAAGCGTCTAGAAATCCTCGTGGCCGGGCCTTCATACGCCTTTCCGCCATTTCCCGCATCGCCTCGTCCCTCCGCTTTAAAGGCGTCACGTCCACGCCGAGTTTAAACATCCTGTTGAGGATCTCGATGACGGCGGCGGACCCGCCGAAGTCGATGGTGGAGACGAGGTCGGTGGGTACGAAGAGGGATGTCCAAGAAAGACCGCGCCTCAGGCACTCCTCGAGCAAGCAAGCGTTCATCCCCGAGACCGCGCCCTCCTTCGTGGGTTGGATCCCGAACTCAGCCAGGTCCTCCCTATCATTACTGAAGCCGAGGACGATACGCTCTTTTGGAAGTATGCGGGAGGGCATCCCGTCTATGGAGATAAAGGTCGTAGCCCCCTTATCTAGGAGCCACTCCATCAGGTTGAGACTTAGAGGCCAAGAGCTCTCGGCTGGCATCAGCGTCTCGGTTGTAATGAGGAGCAGATCGCCCTTTCCGTCGCTGTAGATACGGAAGGCATGGGTAGGTTTGCCGTCGATGAGGAGCATCATGGGGGGTATGAGCTGGGACCTCAAGTAGGCCCGCTGCCTGAACCCCCTGTTGCGTACGATGTACATCATAGCCGTGCTGCCAATGAATCCCGGTCCCGCTAAGCCAATGACAACGGTTGGCTTGTCCTTCTCGATCGGGAGGGTCTCAACGACCTCGACGCCGCTGCTAGCCATCCCCCTAAACACATCCAAAGTAACAGATGCGACTTCCGGGTTTAAAAAGGCGCCCATCTCCGCCGCTGCCTATATCTACCTCACCAGCCAACTATAGGGCGAGGTTTGAAGCCTTGAGCCTCCATCCAGACGCACTGAGGAGGCTGATCTCGGGCAAGGTTTTACTATTCTGCCACCACAACGCCGACCCCGACGCCATCTGCTCAGCCTACGCCTTCAAGGAGCTTGCGAAGACCCTCAACCCAACGACGGAGGCGAAAATCATCCTGACAGGCGGAGCCAGCAGCCTCTCCAAACGGGTCACGGAGAACCTCGGCATCGAGACTGCAAATGATGGATCAGTAGCCGAGGCTGACGCTTTGATCATCCTCGACGCAGCAACTCTGACGCAGCTCGAAGACTGGGGGGAGGAGATCGCCGGAGCCGACGCGCCGAAGGTGTTCATAGACCACCACGCGCCGCACCCCAAGACATTGCGGCTCGCCACAATCTACCTCGTCGATGAGGAGGCAACCTCAACCTGCGAGATCGTCTATGCGCTGTACCAGCGCTACGGCGTGACGCCCTCAACCAACGTCGCGAGGGCCCTGCTTACAGGCATAGCCTACGACTCGAAACATTTCACCATCGGCACGGCGGAGACATTCAAGGCGGTTTCCGAGCTACTAGAGATCGGCGGATCCATAGGGGAGGTCGTTGGACTACTCGCCTCGGATATGGATCGATCCGAGAGGATCGCCCGCCTCAAGGCAGGTCAAAGGATGCAGATCCACGATGTGGAGGGCTGGACGGTCGTGACAACCCACGTCGGCTCTTTCCAAGCTTCAGCCGCGCGCGCTCTTATAGGTCTGGGCGCAGATGTCGCCGTCGTCTCGGGCGGCGATAAGAAAACCCTGAGGGCGAGCCTGAGGTCAACAGAGAGATTACACGAGGGGACCTCCATCCACTTAGGCAGGGACATCGCGGCACCTCTGGGCGGGGAATTTGGCGGAGCCGGGAGCGGCCACGCGACCTCTGCAGGCGTGAACGCGGTGGGCAGCCCTCAAGCTATGCTAAGCAGGGCCGTAGAGCTGATCTCGGTCAAGATCAAGGAAAAACAGTCAGGTTAAACGATGAGCAACGAAGCCAGTTTGGGTAAGCCGAGACGAATAGACGATATGGTTATAGCCTTTTGATTTAGAAATCGTCTTAAGTGGATTCATCTTGTGTGGCACATGCGAGATTATGAAAACCGTAAAAACAGATACTTGTGAATAATCTACTTATTAGTTAGTAACTACTTTTTTAACAGTGCCAGAAATCTAATGTGGATGAGCCCTTGGGCATCGTAGAAGTCAAGAACCTGTGGTACACGTACCCCAACGCCCCGGGCCCGGCGCTGAGAGATCTGGATATGACGATCGATGAGGGGGAGTTCATCCTCCTCACGGGGCCCAGCGGCTGCGGGAAGACGACCTTCTGTCGGTGCCTGAACGGGCTTATCCCCCACTTCTACAGCGGGGAGTTGAGGGGGGAGGTGGAGGTCGCGGGGCTGTCAACCCGTGATCACTCCACGACGGAGCTGGCGCGGAACGTCGGCCTCATCTTCCAGAACCCTGACAACCAGATATTCGCCCTCACCGTCGAGAAGGACGTAGCCTTCGGACTGGAGAACCTCGGCGTGAGCAAGGAGAAGATGATGGAGGCCATCGACTGGGCGCTGGATGTGACTGGGATCAACCACCTCCGCCACAGGGCCACCCACGAACTCTCAGGCGGCCAGAAGCAGAGGCTCGCCATAGCCTCCATCCTCGCCATGAGGCCCAAGGTCATAGTTCTCGACGAGCCTACATCGTTCCTAGACCCTTTGGGCGCCGAGAAGATCTTCGAAGTACTTGATGCCCTGAACAGGGAGTATCGAATGACGGTCATCCTGATAGAGCACAGGCTAGATCTGGCCGTCCGCTACGTTAACAGAGTTATCGTTTTCGCAGGCGGAGAGATCATCGCCAACGGTCCGCCTGCTGAGGTCTTCACCGCCGAGGGTACGAGGCTGAGCGGCGTCGGCATCCCCAAGATCGTATCGCTGTACAAGGGGCTCGCGCGCAGAGGCATCATCCTAGACGAGACGCTCCTCAACGCAGACCTCTTCGTCGAGGAGATGGAGAAACGTCTCCCGAAGACAGCGACGAGGCGGCCCAGGAGACGGCGCAGCTCCGGGCTCAGCGGACTGACCTTAGAGCACCAGGGCCCCCCCATTATCGAGGTGGTCGGCGTATCGTACACGTACCCTAGCGGGGTCCAGGCCCTCAGGGACGTATCCCTCACCATCCATAGGGGCGAGTTTTTGGCCATCATGGGGGAGAACGGGGCGGGGAAGACGACCCTTGCGAAGCACTTCAATGGACTGCTAAAGCCCCTGAAGGGTCAGGTGTTTGTGGACGGTGTCGATGCCTCCAAGGTCAGCGTCGCCGCCCTCGCCAGGAAGGTTGGCCTTGTCTTCCAGAGCCCCGACGACCAGCTGTTCTCGGAGAACGTCGAGGAGGAGATCCGCTTCGCGCTGCGGAACTTCGGCTTCGACAAGGAGATCATCGAGAAGCGCGTCGACTGGGCGCTCAACCTCCTCGACATCGAGCGGTACAGGAAGTCGAGCCCCTTCATCCTCAGCGGAGGGGAGCGGAAGCGGGTGGCCCTCGCCTCGGTCCTAGCGTGGGACCCCGAGGTGGTCGTCCTCGACGAGCCCACCATCGGCCAAGACTACGGGCAGAAGGAGAGGCTGAGGCACTTCCTGATGCAGCTGAGGACCCAGGGGAAGACGACAATCATCGTCAGCCACGACGTCGAGTTCGTGGCAGAGTGCAGGCCCAGGATCGTCCTCATGGCCGACGGGGAGATCATCGCCGACGGGGCGGCTGAGCGCATCATGACGGACACAGACGCCTTGAAACGGGCTTCGGTCTCACCCCCGGAGATAACGAAGGTCTTCCACAAGCTCTCCGAACAAGGGTTCCCTTCGGACGTCATAGACGTGGAGGAGGCTACTGAGATCCTCCACAGGCGGCTTAAGGGGGTGGAGCCGTGAGCCTACTAGAGGGGCTGAGGTTCAGCAGGGGCACCTCGCCTGTGCATAACCTCGACCCGCGGGTGAAGTTCTTCATGACGATGGTCATCTTCATCGGAGCTGTCATGTTTCTAGACTTGATTCCCTTGCTGGTGATCTTCGTGGTGCAGGTGCCCATCATCGTCTTCGGCAAGATCGAGAGGGAGTGGGCGAAGACCCTGAGGGGAGGCATATTCCTGTCGGTCATCATCTTTTCGACAAACCTCCTCTCCTTCTACTTCTTCCGCGGGCGCCATCTGGACTCGCAGATGGTTGAGTACGCCCTATCTCTGACCATCCGCTTCCTCGTCCTCATCACCTCCTTCTCCATCTTCTTCCTCACGACCTCGCCTGACAAGCTCAGCCTCGCCTTCGACAAGGCCCGAATCCCCTACGAGTTCAACTTCGCGTTCATCACCGCCATCAGGTTCGTCCCCGTCCTCGCCGACGAGGCCCAATCCATCATCGACGCCCAGAGGTCTAGAGGCCTCGAGCTTGAGAAAGGGAACTTCCTCGCCCGGATCAGGAATTACATCCCCATCCTGCTGCCCCTCATCATCAACTCCATAAGGCGCAGCCTGGAGCTGGCCGAGGCGATGGAGTCGAGGGCCTTCGGGGCGACGAGCAGACGGACGAACCTCTACGAGCTGAAGATGAACCGGTCGGACTACGTGGTCCTCGCCATCTCGACCCTAGCGCTTTTAGCGGCCCTTTACCTCAGGTTCTTCACGCCTCCCTTCGGGCCACTGCTCCCTCCATTCAACATAATCTGAGGAATCCCACAAAGTTTAAATAATTACCAGTATGAAATCTGGAGATATAAGTAAATACGATAATGGTGAAGGATCAATGGAAACGCGCAAAGTCCAGAAAGTTGGATACTCAACCCTCTCAGTCTCCATCCCTATGAACTGGGCCAAAAAGAGGGGGATCCAGAAGGGCGACCTCCTCTTCATCTCTGAGGAGAACGACGGCGCGCTGCGTCTGACGGCGGAGCCCAGCAGAGCCGAAGATAACATCATCTACGTGGTCGATGTCGACCAATGCGAAAACACGAGGATTCTGGCCAGGGTGATCGTCGGGCTCTACGTTCTGGGTAGGAACATGATCAAGGTGGAGTCCTCTAGGCGGCTCATGCGTGAGCAGATCGAGAGCATCCGCGAGGTGACCCAGCGGCTGCTGGGCATCGGCATCATCGAGGAGGGCGACCGCCACCTCCTCCTCCAGTGCTCCATCGATCCGAAGAACTTCCCCCTCCCAACGGTTGTCCGCAGGCTCTATGTCCTCACCTCTATCATGTTTAAGGAGGCTTTAGACGGTCTCGTGGACATGGATATGGAGCTCGCAAAGGACGCGATCACACGGGAGCATGAGGCGGACACCATCTTCTGGCTTCTGGTACGCCTCCTCGCCTCCGCCCAGCAGTCCGGGCTCGTCGCGGAGAGAATCGGCATCAGCGACCCCATGGAGATCGTCCAAAACAACCTCATCGCCTGGTTTCTGGAGATGATAGGGGATCGAGTCCATAACACCGCCTCATACATCATCAGGCTACAGCAGTTCAGGGAAGAGTGCGACGACGAGCTCATAGAAAGGCTCTCCCAGATAGGGCTGATCGCCTTCACGATGTTCGACAAGGCCGTCAAGAGCATATTCGACAGGAACGTGAAGATCGCGAGCGACGCAGTGGACCTCCACGAGACCGTTGAGAAGGAAGAGGAGAACCTGCTGAAAGAGTTCCAGGGAAGGACCAACCCCGATGCGGCTGCCATCGTCAGCGCGATAGCGTGGGAGCTGAGGATCGTAGCGGAGCACAGCTCAGCCATCGCTGAGATCGCCATAGACAGCGTGCTCAATGGGGAGAACGAGATCTGTAAAGCCGATGAATCAGCATCGGCTGCAGAGATTTAAGCACTAAATTTTCCCTGAAATATCACAGAAAAATTTAAACCATGTTGCCCGCGGCGATTTTTCGGCTCTGTTAGTCAAGTAAGTTATTACTTCCAGGCGATTTATAAAAGTTTTGGGCAATATGTATATATTAATATTTATTATTTTTACCTTTGCCTCGAGGAGTTCATGTGAGGTAATAGCCCCTTGGGGATGACTAGGAAACTACAAATACTGTTGAGACCGCTATTATTAGAGGCGCCATGAGCTTCGTAAAGGAGGTGTCGAAGTGGATCCTCTCCGGTATCAACGGCGTCATCCAATCCGTCGAAGAGGGCGAGATAGAGGAGATGATCAGCATGCTCACGGAGGCGGGGAAGAACAAGATACTCATCCTCGGTACCGGTCGAAGCGGCTTCGTGGGGAGGGCCTTCGCCCTCAGGCTTATGCACCTTGGCTTCAACGTCTACGTCAGCGGAGAGACGATAACTCCATCCCTCAGCCCTGAGGACGTCGTCATAGCCATCTCGGGCTCGGGCGTGACCAGGACGGTGGTTGCCCAAGCTGAGGTGGCGAAGGAGATCGGCTCCAAGGTCATTGCTGTGACCTCTCACCAGGATTCTCCCTTGGCTAAGTACGCTGATAGGGTCGTGGTGGTCAAGGGGAGGAGCAAGATCGACGGGGAGATAGACTACGAAAGGAGGCAGATAATGGGCGAGTATGACCCGGCCCCCCTCGGAACCATGTTCGAGCTCTCGGCCATGGTCTTCATGGACTGCATCATAGCTGACCTCATGCGTAGGCTAGGAAAGAGCGAAATCGACATGAGGAAGAGGCACGCTAACGCGGAGTGATTTTAAAAGTTATAGCGGTTGTTGATTTGTAAGAATAAAAGCCGTTTACAGGAATTCCAGCCGTTTGAAAATGATATAATGTCATCCTAAATTTTCTACCAGTTTTTGAGGAGCGAGGAAATTCTTATTTGTATGGACCCTGTGTCCATGATCAGTTTTGATAGGTTCTCATCCTCGGTGTCTCTCGATGGAGTTGGGGGAGGAGCTTAGAAGGCTGTTCAGCTTGAGAGGTGACTTCCCAGCCTTGGCTGCAAGTGATATGGTCTCCAACACGGGTTGGAACATGTTCGAGGTGGTCTGGCAGCCCTATGTCCTCAGCCTCGGAGCAACAATACCTATCCTAGGAAGTTTAACTGGCATGCAGACAGCGATACGTTCTGGGCTTCAGCTTATAACTGGTAGGGTCTCAGACTGTGTCGGTAGAAAAAGCCTCTTAATCTCCTCTTATTCTCTCTCCCTCGTAGGCATCTTCCTATCTCTTTTAGCTAGATCATGGATATTTCTTATACCTACCATTTTCATCTTCTCAGTTTCGGGCGCCCTCTGGGAGCCTATCTTCCCTACTATGATCTCTGAGTCTTCTGAGAGGGATGAGAGAGGGAAGGCTTTAGCCTCATGTCCCTAACTTGGTTTCTACCAGGTTTCTATGCCCCTGCTCTGGCTGGATACTTGGCGGAGAGATACGGGTTCCGCCATGTTCTGGGTATCCTATTACTCACCGAGCTTTCAGCCTCTATAGTCTTCACGGCATATATCAAAGAGACCCTGAAAAGGAGAAGGGCGCTTGATCTTCGCCACCTTCTCAGCTCCATCAGGGAGGTTTTAATACCAAGATTCGGGTTATCAAAATTCTATGCAGTTGTAATCATCGACCGTTTCTCTTGGGCTGTAGGGGAGGGAATCTTCTTTGGAATGCTAATGAAGACCTTCAACATCACAGTGATCCAGTGGGGCATAATGTCCAGTGTGTTCTCCGTTGTCGTCGCCGCTTCGCAGATGCCGATGGGGAAACTCGTTGATCGACACGGGAGGAGGCTCTTCCTCATTGTTTCTAGGATGATTTGGCTATTTGTGCTCGTGGGCTATCTGGTCTCGAAGGGCTTTCTTGGTTTCCTGCTCTGCCAGGGGTTTCTGGGGTTGGCCGTCTCAACTTGGATACCTGCCTTCAACGCTTACGTTTCGAACGCCGTCCCTGAGGAAGAGAGGGGTAGACTCTTCGGAGATCTAAATTGTCTAATGGGGCTGACGTCCTTCCCAGCACCGGTTCTGGGCGCCTACATCTACGAATCCTATGGATTCAAGGCACCGATTCTGGCGAGTTTAATCCTATCCTTCCTAGTGTCATCGATATTGGTCACAATCGGAGAACGGTGACGGAACTAGCTGGCTCAATCCCTGGGGATGAATAGGTCATAGAGTCATTGTAAATAGATTTAAAAGGCTCCTTCTTGGAGTCTATAGGGACATCGAGATTCAGGGTTTGACAAGGCATGCCCAGATTCAGGCAGACGGGCGAGATTCTGAAGCTGATGCACAGCAAGGAGCGCATCAGGAACATAGGGATCATCGCCCACATCGACCACGGGAAGACGACCATGAGCGACAGCCTCCTCGCCATGGCGGGCCTCATGTCGCCGAGCCGCGCCGGTGAGGCCAGGGCCCTCGACTACTTGGAAGAGGAGCAGCGCAGGGGGATCACCATAAAGACGGCGAACATCAGCCTCCTCTACGAGGAGGACGGCGACCAGTATGTAATCAACCTCATCGACACACCGGGCCACGTCGACTTCTCGGGGAAGGTGACCCGGGCGCTGAGGGCGCTGGACGGCTGTATCCTGCTGGTGGACGCCGTTGAGGAGTTCCAGATCATGACGGAGATACGCCTGAGGGTCGCCTTGGATGAACGGGTGAAGCCCGTCCTCTACATCAACAAGTTCGACCGGCTCATAAAGGAGCTGAAGATGGATGCGGACGCCGTCCAGAAGAAGCTGCTCAGGATCATCAACCAGTTCAACACCATCGTCCAGACCTACGGCATAGACGAGGTCAGAAACAAGTGGACGGTCAAAGCGGCCGACGGGACGGTCGCATTCGGCTCCGCCTTGGACAGGTGGGGCTTCACCCTCCCCATTCTCCAGAAGAAGGGGCTGAAGTTCAGCGACATCGTCGACTTCTACAAGGAAGGCAAAGTGGAGGTGCTGCAGGAGATGCTCCCCCTCCACGAGGCCATCCTAGAGATGGTCGTGCACCAACTGCCGAACCCCTTGGAGGCCCAGCCCTTAAGGATTCCCGCCATCTGGCGCGGCGACATGGACAGCGAGATGGGCAGGGCTATGCTGAAGATCGACGACGAAGGTCCGCTGGTGGTTTGCATCACGAACGTCATCATCGACCCCCAGGCGGGCGTCGTCAGCACCGGGAGGGTGTTCTCAGGGACCATAGAGAAGGCGGACGACGTCTACCTCCTGTTGGCGAACATGGAGTACAAGGTTCAGCAGGTCAGCATCTACATGGGCCAGTACAGGGAGGTGGTTGATGCCATCCCGGCCGGGAACATCGTCGCCCTCCTAGGCCTCGACCAGGGGCGAGCGGGTGAGACCATCGTCGACTACGCGCACAGCGAGGGCGCTGTGGGCTTCGAGCAGATCAAGTACATCTCAGACCCCGTCCTGACGGTCGCGGTGGAGCCCAAGCGCCCCGTGGATCTGCCCCGGCTCGTCGATGCCATGACGAAGCTCTCTATCCAGGATCCGAACCTCGTAGCCTCCATCAACCAGGAGACGGGTGAGTACCTCTTCTCAGGGATGGGAGAACTCCACCTCGAGATCGCCCTCAAGGACCTGAAGCGGGAGCACAAGGTTGACGTCGTAGCCACGGAGCCGACGGTGGTCTACCGCGAGACTATCCAGAGGGAGGCGGGACCCTTCATGGGGAAGAGCCCCAACAAGCACAACAGGGTTTGGTTCACCGTCAAGCCCCTGGATCAAAAGATCATCGATCTAATCAGGGAGGGGGAGCTGAGCGAGATCCTTTCCCGAAGGATGCGGCGTCAGGTCCTCATCGAGAAGGCTGGGTGGTCCTCGAAGGACGCGAGGGACGTCATGGCAGTGGAGCAGAACGCCAACCTCCTCATAGACAACACCACAGGGATCCAGTACCTGAGAGAGGTTAGGGACCATATCTACAGCGGCTTCCACTGGGCGGTGGAGTCAGGCCCCTACTCGGGGGAGACGGTAAGGGGCGTCCAGATCAACCTTGTGGACGCGCATCTCCACGAGGACCCAGTGCACAGAGGGCCAGCCCAGATCATGCCTGCCACCAGGCAGGCGATATACGCGGCGATTCTCTCCGCGGAGCCAACGCAGCTGGAGCCCATCTACAAGATCCAGGTGCGCATCCCGCCCGAGGAGCTGGGGAACGTGACGGGGCTGATCAGCCGGAAGAGGGGGAGCATCCACAGCGTCGAGCAGAGGGGGGCCATCGTAATGGTCACGGGCTACATACCCGTCTCGGAGACGCTCGGGCTCTCGCAGGAGATGAGAGCCGCGACATCGGGCAGCGCCTTCTGGCAATGTACCTTCGACCACTGGGCCCCAGTCCCTGAAAGCCTCCTCCAAGAGACGGTGAGGAAGGTGAGGCAGAGGAAGGGACTGGAGCCAGAGCCTCCGCCGGCGAGCCGTTACATTGTCAGAGAGTAAACCCCCGACGCAGCTAACTTTTTCTACCCCTCTCCTAATGTTATTCCAAGCTTCTCCTTCGGCAGGTAACCTAGTCTATGCGGATCATAAACGAGAGCCAGATACTGGATAACGCCCCTTCAGAGACCATCCGGAGTCTCAGGCGCGACGCGTTAGGCCTCCTTAGAAATGCCGTCGAGGCCGTCGACCCGAAGAAGGCAGTCATGCGCAACCTTGAGCTGAGGGGCAGCCGCCTCAGCCTCAACGACATGGAACTTGACCTCGATGGGTTCTCTAGGGTCTTCGTCGTGGGCGGCGGCAAGGCATGCGGGGCTATGGCGGAGGCCATTGAAGGGCTGCTTGGGGACCGGATCTCCGGCGGCGCCGTCAATGTCCTCAAGGGGACTGAGGGGAGCCGCCGTCTCAGGCGGATCGGGCTGAATGGCGCGTCACACCCCATCCCCGACGTAGAGGGCTTCCGGGCTACCGGGATGATTCTGTCTTTGGTGGATGAGGCGGGGGAAGACGACCTGGTTGTTGTCCTCTTATCGGGTGGCGGCTCCGCTCTAATCACCCACCCCGCTGAGGGCGTCGGCCTGGCTGAGTTGCAGGAGCTGACTGAGAAGCTGCTGAGGAGCGGGGCAACGATAAACGAGCTGAACGCCGTTAGGAAGCACCTGTCCGCCGTGAAGGGGGGCCAGCTCGCGGCGAGGGCTTACCCAGCCACCGTCGTAAGCCTGATCCTCTCGGACGTAGTCGACGACCCCCTCGACACCATCGCCTCAGGCCCTACCGCGCCCGATAGTTCGACGTTCCAAGACGCCGTCGAGGTCCTCCACCGCCACGGAATTTGGGATATGGCGGCCGACTCCATCAGACATCGGCTTGAGGCCGGTGTCAGGGGTGAGATCGGGGAGACGCCGAAGCCAGGGAATGAACTCTTCAGGAGGGTGTTCAACGTGATCGTCGGCAGCAACCTCACAGCCGCGAAGGCGGCGGTCGAACGGTCGACAGCACTAGGGTACAATGCGCTGCTACTGTCAACGAGGGTCGAAGGGGAGGCTAGACACGTGGGGACGGTCTACGCCGGGATCGCCCGAGAGATCGCGGCTTCAGGCCATCCCGTTCCCAGGCCAGCAGCAGTGGTTATCGGGGGTGAGACAACCGTCACAGTGCAAGGGTCGGGGCGCGGGGGGAGGAACCAGGAGCTAGTTCTGAAGGCCGCTATGAGGATAGAGGGGCTGGATGCGGTCGTCGCTTCTCTCGCGACCGACGGCATCGACGGCCCCACGGAGGCTGCTGGTGCTATCGCCGATGGCTGGACGATAAGGAGGGCTCTGTCTATAGGTCTCGTGCCATTGGAGTTCCTTAGGGATAACAACTCCTACGGCTTCTTCAGCAGGCTGGGAGACACGATCTTGACGGGTCCGACTGGGACGAATGTCAACGACCTCGCAGTGATCCTCGTCTCCGATTGAGGAGGTGTGTGGCTTGCCGTCGAAGGAGGAGAAGCTTCAAGCACTGCTGGACCTAGTCTCCCTTTTTGAGGAGCTGGAGGGGACGGTGGACGCTGTCGTTGTGGAGGGGGCGAGGGACGTAGAGGCGCTTCGTCGCCTAGGCTATAGGGGACGAGTTGAGGTCTGCTCGAGGGTTGGAATCGCTGATGTCGACCTTGTCGAGGGGCTTGCCAAGTTCGCTGAGGTCGTCGTCCTGACCGACTTCGACAAGGAGGGGAGGCGGATGAACATCCGACTGACTAGGCTTCTGGAGCGTAGGGGCGTCAAGGTCGAGAAACTCCTAAGGCGAATGGTGGGGAGGCTGATGGCCGTGCTGGGAGTCTACGCGGTGGAAGCCCTCGACAACGTAGGGGAGAGGCTGCGGGAGCCAGGCCACTAGGTCACGACCATGCTCCGCCTGCGGGTCTCCTCGTTCAGCCTTTTAGCGTGGAGCTCGACCTCACCGAGGGCGGCCTTGAGGTCCTTTAGGAGGCTGGGGTCGGATGCCTCTGCCCTCTGGAGGCGCTCGACGGTGCCGAGGAGTTTGGTGGAGGCGACGCCGAAGTCGCCGATCATCTCCTTCCCCATATTCGTCCTCACCCAGATCTTACGCTGGTTCTGGATGAGAGCGTTCTGGGCAATCTGGATGCGAATCTGGATGTCCCTCAGCTCGTCCTCCAGGACCGCCCCGGTCGGGATCTCTCTGAGCAGCTCCAGCGTCCTCTTGAGGACATCCTTCGCGAAGATCAGGCTCTCCCCCATTTCGTCGCACCTCTCACCTCAGGCCGAGCCGTTCGCCCACCACCTTTAACCTCTCCAGAAGCCCATTTAAGGTTGCCCTCTGGTAGCCGAGGAAACGGCTCCGGCTCGTGTCGTACCAGTCGAGGGCGGTGTAGACTTCGGAGAAATATGGATCGACCTCGACGCCGAGGGCGTCGTAGAATCGCCTTATGTACTCACCCCCTGTTACCTGCCATGACCCGCCGCCGGCGATGTTGTAGGTCTGACCACGGGCCTCTGACCTCTCGAAGGCGGAGAGGAGGGCCTGCGCAGCGTCCCCGATATAGATGTACTCGACCCGCTGGTCGGCCCGGTAGGGGATGATGTCCGGGAGTTCGACGAGGTCGGCGACGGCGATGGCGGAGATACGGAGGATGGTGTAGGGGACGCCCGAACCCCTGACGAGGCGCTCGGCCTCGATCTTGCTCTCAGAGTAGAGGTCATGAGCCCTCAACGGGTGGTCTTCCCTTATGGGCGGCGTTTCGGAGGCGGTGACCCCGTAGGCCGCCACAGAGGAGGCGAAGATGAGAGGCGCGCCAGGCCGCTGCCTCAAAGCCTCAACGAGATTTCGGGTCCCCCCGACGTTGACCCGCATGGTGGCCTCCCTGTCCATCTCGCTTCGAGGAGGTAGGAGAGCCGCGAGATGGAAGACGCCGTCGACGATCCGGCAGGCCTCGGCCACGTCGTAGGGGTCTGTGACGTCGCCTCGGAAGATCTCGACGCCTGGAACGTCTTCAACGTCGCCGAAGAGGACCTGGGGGAGGTCGAAGGCCCAGGCTGTGTGTCCGCTGCCGGCTATACGCTTGACGAGCATGCTGCCGAGGCGGCCAGCCCCGCCAGTGATTAGAAGATTCACGGGTTAGTCCTCTTCTCTGATATAGACCCTATATATTCGGGGTCTTAAAGCTTGATAGAGGCCTTCTCCTTAAGCCTGGGCTCGGCCCTGGTTGCCGTAGCCGATGACGGCGATCCTTTCACCCTTGAGGAGAGGTCGGCGTTCTCGTCATGGTAGACCTTGACCAACTGCTCATACCCTCAGTTCTATCTTGGGCTGCGGGGGGATAAAAGGCGGCGGTCGGCCGACGCTACTTATAAGAATCTAAGGCTGATCTCAGTTTGTGGTAGCTCTGGTTCCACTGCCTCTTTTGGCGTCGCTCATCGTCTCCGGCGTCCTAGAGATCGCGGTCCCCCTCATCCTCGGCTTGATGCTCCGCAGGAGGCTTAGAGTCAGCTGGAAGACCTATGTCGTAGGCTGCATCATGTTTGCGGTTTCGCTGGTCCGCATGCCCCTCAACTACGCCGTCTCACAGACCCTTAAAACGACGCTGTCAGGAGCCATGCTGCGGTTTCTCCTGCTGGCTTTCCCCTCCCTCACAGCAGGCCTCTTCGAGGAGTCCGCACGGTTCGCGGCCTTTAGAATTCTGGTAAAGGAGCGGAGCTGGGAGAACGGGCTTATGTACGGCGCCGGTCACGGAGGCTTCGAGTCGATTTTTCTTGCTGGTGTGAGCGTCCTCAGCACGGCCATCGTCATCACCCTCTTCCCGTCGATGCTGCCGTCTGAGCAGCTTCAGGCCATCGCTGCGCTCCCAGTCCATCTGCCTCTCATAGGCCTCTACGAGAGGCTGATGGCCATCACAATCCAGATCGGGCTCTCTGTGCTCGTCCTCCAGTGCTTCATCCATATGAGGTTCATCTACCTGTGGTATGCCATCGCCATCCACTTCGCCATCGACTATGTTGCGCTAGCCTTAGCTCGGTTCGGCGTCCTATATTCCGAGCTCGCCGCCACCGCGTTCGCTGCCGCCTTCTACCTCTACATCAGAAGCACACGCCCTGCCAGAACCTTCTGAGATGGCTACTCGAAGCGGCAAGGTATCTTAGCGAGAGGCACTCATCAAAAGCTAGTCCGACTTTACAAGACCGATCAGATGCGCCGTTATCAACGTAGGATTTTAAGGATGTCATCTTTCAGGGTGGTTTTCGCCTCCTCCTCTGGATGGGATTCGTGCATCCCCTCGCAGTTCTCTGCCTCCTCCCGGCTGAGGTGGGGCGTGCCACAGACCTTGCAGTAGTGGATGGGCACGTCTCCCAAACCACAGATGAACTTCCTCTTAAGGACTACCATGCGATAGTAACTACTACTATCTAGTAGATAAATATTATGGATTGTTTTGGTTTAATCCGCTCAGGTTGAAGGGTTTCCCTCGCTCCAACACAGAGGAGGGTACCTGCTCTTGCCAACGCTCCAGCCATGCTAGGTCCCTGTCCCGCTCGCGGAGGTCGTCGGGCAGCAGCTCAGGGATGGTCTCCACGGCGCTGCCGATAGGGTACCAGCGGCCGCATTCGGGGCAGACCAGCAGACCGGCATCCAGCTCCAATAGGTTCAGGAGGCGGTAGAGCCTGTCGATATCCTCGGGGAAGTCCCGCAGAAGTTCTTCCTCAGGTCGATCTAGAATCTGCTCAAGGCGGCTCATGGCTTCTACGGAATCTGCAAGAAGCCTCGCCGAGTCCTCTGAGCCCGTCGCGTCCTTGATGGCCCGCATCGCCGAGGGGCTGATGGTCCCGTCCTTGAGCTGCTTCGCCAAGTGTCTGTAGCTCTTCCGGAAATGGGGTGACGGCTCCCCTGCCTCAGACGCGATCTTACGTAGCTCCTCCGCGGAGGTCTCCCAGCTGAAGAACCGGGCCTCCAGGGGGTGATGCTTATCGATAGGGCAAGCCAAGATGTTCAGGAGCCAGGGCTTCATGACCGAATCGATCCTAGAAGGGATTATGGAACATAAAAGCCTATCAGCCCCGCCGCCCCCTGAAGAGCTTGTAGCGCCTTAGGCGAGGCCACCCCGACTTCGCCCATTTCAACATCTCCGGGTGGGCCTTCAACCAGCGCAGCATGTGGAAGAAGCTCTTCGCCCACCGCCTCGTCCGATCCTCGATGGGCTCATACCCGAGGTTACGCAACTCGTTCAGGTAGGCCAGCTCCGTCAGCCTCTGCGCCTCACCCTCCACCTTCACCCGGCCCACCCGGTCTTCGCCCATCCTCTCGGCGAGTGCCACCGCGGCCTTGTTGAGGATGTCGCCGCGGCACAACTCCACCCGCTCCCCATCCTTCAGTTCCAGCCGATCCACAATCTCCAGCGCTATCCGCCTCGCTTCAGACAGATATTTCCCACGGGCGAACAGGGGCCGCTGGAAATACTTGACGTCGATGACGTCGTAGACGAAGTCGCCCGTCTCGGGGCGGTACGCGCCGATGACGACGCCGAAGAGGAGGTCGCCGTAGCCGGCGTCGTCGATGAAGATGGTCATGGATGGTCCCCATGTACGGGGCTTAACCCTTCAGCCTCCTCACGATCTCCTGGGCCTTGTCGAACCGGATCTCACCCGAGTCAATGAGGGCCTCGACGGCCTTGTCGACGAGGTCGCCCTCGGCGCCTGCCATAATCACGAGGTTCCGTGCGTGGAGCCGCATGTGGCCGTGCTGGATGCCCTCCTGCACTAGGGCCCTGAGCGCCCCCAGGTTCTGCGCGAGGCCAACGGCTACCATCACCTCCGCCAGCTCCCTGGCCGTCGATACGCCGAGCACCTTCAGCGCCAGCTGCGCCATTGGGTGGGTTCGCGTCGCGCCGCCTACGATCCCAACGGCCATGGGCATCTCCAGAACCCCGACGAGGTCTCCATGCTCGTTCTTCGACCATCTGGTTAGGGGTAGGTAGCGCCCGCTCCGGGCCGCGTAGGCGTGGGCCCCCGCCTCAAGCGCCCTGTGGTCCTGCGCCGTCGCCAGCGCCACAGCCACCACCCCGTTCATGATACCCTTGTTATGCGTCGCCGCCCTGTAGGGGTCCGCGTCCGCGAAGGCCCAAGCGGCTACGACGTCGTCCACCATCGGCTCCCCGCCGAGGGCCTCCTTTCTGACGACGGTCTCAGCTCGGGCGAGGCGCTTGTCCGCCAGGTTGGAGATGATGCGCAGGAGGACGCGGCCGCCCGTCAGCTCCTCGATGAGGGGGGCTAGCTCCTCGCACATGGTGTCTACGGCGTTCGCCCCCATCGTGTCCCTGCAGTCGACCAGCAGATGCACCACCAGCATCGGACCTGCCTCAGACTCGACGACCCGGAGCACAAGGTCTCGGGCGCCGCCGCCGACCTTCACCAGCACGGGGTCCTGCTGGTTCGCCAAGCTGAGGAGCCGGTTATTTGCCTCCGTTATTGCTCGCTTAGCCTTTTCCATGTCTGGTACGTCTAGGACTTGGATCTGGCCGATCATGACGGGGTCGGTGGTTGTGGCCCTGATGCCCTCGCCCCCCCGCATCAGCCGGGCCATGTTGCTCGCCGCCGCCACCACCGAAGGCTCCTCAAGCACCATGGGGACGAGGTAGTCGCAGCCGTTGATGCGGAAGTTGACGGCGACGGCGAAGGGGTAGGCCATCGTCCCCAGGACGTTCTCTATCATCCTTTCGGCAGCCTCAAGGCTGAGCCCGCCCCCCGATCCGAGAAGCTCCACCTCCTCAGGCGTCAGCCCCGCGTAGCCTGCTACAAGACCGACCCGCTCCTCCATCGGCTTCTTGTAGAAACCGGAGATTCGGCTTGAACGCCTCCCATAAGTCAAAATAAAAGCCCCCTGATTTGGTCTCTACGGGTGGACTATTTTATTTAACCGTTTCGGGAAAGCATCAATTGTCTTAAAATTTAATGATTTCTTCAGGCGGTTGGGGGATCTGGGGATGGAATCACCTATTAATTGAGTTCACTGATTGGCAACACCGCGTGCGATAATATCCTGTGGTATTTCGCTCCGGCGACCTATTGGGACCCGCCGGATGAGGACATCGAGATAACCGTCCTCAGGAAGGCTATCCTCTCCGTCCGCCCATGAATGCAACTAAAAGAGCTTGGAAAAAGGTAACCTTCCCGTCGTGACCGCATAAGAAGCAAATATCTGAGTTCTTTCTCTCCGCCACACAAAGGACACTGGATAAAATCTATTGTTAAGCCTAAAACTATGACCAAGGCGATAAAGAGCAATAGTGGAAATTTTTTTCTAACATTTTTCATGTTCTTAGAGGTCAGGTCTGTGTTTTTAACGTTAATTGGGCTCTGAGACTGCGCTCGCGAACCCTTCGACGCCGACCTGTACCCGGTGCTCAACGTCGAGCGCTACGAGCTTGGCAAGACCGTCAAGATCCTGTTCAACCATCACCATGCGCGCGTGCGAATGCCTAAACCATCGTAAAAACAGGGTCGACACGTGTAATGGTCCTAGTTTTTCGACCATGGGGCATCTAGGATGCATGCTAAAAGCTAAATCCTATAAGTACTTCGGATACTGAGATTCAGGGGCTGGCCCGATGATCGACAGACGTCTGCGACTCGTGAGCGTCGGAGGGACCTTCGACGCTCTCCACAAGGGCCACTGGTTCCTGCTCCTGGAGGCCTTCAAGGTTGCGGATAGGGTCGTCATCGGCCTCACCACCGACGAGTTCGCTTGGG
>CAZWKG010000007.1:0-19044 GCA_964634705.1 uncultured Candidatus Bathyarchaeia archaeon
TTTCCTCCTTATTCTATTGAACTGAATTTTTCCAAAATCTTCGAAAGTAACTCCAAACTTCTTAAGGTTATAGTCAACAAACTTATCTAAGGTTCCATACTTGTTTTTTTCAGCATAAGGCAAAAGAGTCCAGAAATGTTGAAATCTTCTTTCAACCAATTTACTTAATGGTTTTACGGATTTCAGATGCATAGCATAAGGACTATTTAGAATGATCTTATGGTACCAAAAGGGTATAGGACCATACCCGGTTCTAGCCGGAAGAGAACCCTTCATTTTGAGTAAAACTTTATTATAATACCTCCAAAGGGGAGTAGTTGGTCTCAATAATCTAGGAGAATATTGAAACATACGATGTCCTAAATGAAACTTGGCGTTTGGGTCCATGTGAAAAAAATCTAATTCTACATTATTTACTGAAAAATATATGACATAATATTTTGAAGAATCTATTTCATTAATCAACTTCTTCAGATGCTTTATCCTGGAAAATGCAATAAAATCTGCATCCCATTTCAAAATCCATCTTCTTGAAGTTAAAGAAAATCCAAGACTCATTTGTTCCTTGTAATCTGGTTCGGTGAAAACACAACGTATTTTTGGGCTTTTTTCACAAACCTTCTTAACATTGTCTCTCCATTTCCCAGATGAACCATCAACTAAAATAACTTCGTCAACTAAATTTAATATGGATTCTATGGAAGGTTCTATGAAAGGCTCGTTTCTGCTTACCACGAGAGCGCTGATTCCATCCTCTCTTTCTGTTTTCAATGGTTCAGGTACAAAGCTAAAAAAATATGAAATAGATTTTAAAACCATAAATTCACTCACAGATTAATTCTTTAAGATTCCTACCATATCCCAACTTTCTATCTATTCCTGCGAGACCTAAAATAGTCGGAGCGATGTCGAGAGAAGAAGCATAGCTTTCGATAACCTGAGACTTAATTTTTTCGCCTAGAAATATTAATGGAACATGTATGAGTTGAGGTATTAAACCATGTTTGCCAGGACAGTGGCTATAAAATCCATATTCTCCAAATTCATCTCCGTGATCAGAGGTTACAACAATAACGGAGTTATTCATCTGTTCTTTTAAAAATTTTGTAAGATGCACATCCATATATCTAACCTCCTCATCATAAAGACATTCAATTTCTTTACTCTCATTTTCTGTTATATTTGTTTTTCCTTGAATAGAATCTAGAATTTTTTTATTGAGTTCGTCTACTCTTTTCCAATTTGTAAAAGACTTATAATTTAAAGGAAGATAAGGAATGTGAGGATCCATCAATTGAATCAATATAAACGAAGATTCTTTTTCAGAATCTATAAAGCTCCTAGCTTCTTCAAGGATATTTTCTGCACGCCTATAGGGAATATCTCTTTCTTCTTTTCCTATAGCTTTTCTTATTAATTTTCTAACGCCTCTGGATTTTTGCCAAATTCCAGTCTTTTTTAAAGACTGTCTAATGGCTTTCTTCTGACCGCCTGCGAAGGTTTTCAAGTAGAGGTCAATCTCTAAATCAAAACCAGATTTAAATTTATTCAATAGAAGATTACTATGAATCATAGCAGTACTATAACCTTCAGATTTTAATATTTTTGCAAGATTTTCCTCCTCATCATAAATTTTCTTAGAACATAAAATATATGGCATACTCTGTAAAGTATTACCTCCTCCTATAAGGCAAAATTTAAAAATAGTTCCTTGTTTGCTTAATTCAGTTAGACCAGGCATATATTTTTCAGTAACCCGATCATACCTTAGAGCATCGCAAATAAACAATATAAAATTCATTGACTTCCCTCCAGTTTCTCAATGAAAATATTTTGAAGAATAAGTAACATTAAAAATGAAGTTATTAAAATCACGGTTTCTATAGTTCTTCGCATCTCCATCATATCCCTTTTGAAATAATTTTCAGCCCTCCTCTAATAATCTTATCGACGGATATTCGAACCCTCATGCGTCGCTGAAGACTAGCAACGCCCGTCTCTTCGCCTCCTCCACCACAGCCTCGAGGGCAGACGGTGTGAGCTTGAACAGGGGGGCGTTCAACTTCTCGGCGAAGAACCGCTGTCCTTGACGTCTGCCGCCTTCGTCCCCTTCGGGTATCTGACTATCCCAACTGAAAGCATGATACACATAGAAGTTGGGCTGCACTTGTTATAACATATCGCAGCCTCATCACCTATATTTACACTTCATTTTTTATTCTCAAGCCGCCATAATGATAAAAGATGGGCGGTCTGGGTGAGGCTGCAGCTGCCTCTGCAAGGGGCAGCTTCATAGTTTTTGTGGGGAGTTCCGTAGCGAGGTTGGTGAGCGCCGCTGGTATGATCCTTGTAGCCCGATTGCTTTCACCCTCGGATTATGGGCTGTACGGCGTCTCCCTTGTACTGCCGGGGCTGTTCGGCCTGTTCTCAGATTGGGGCGTCAACTCGGCGTTGATTCGGTTCATAGCTAGATACGAGTCCGAAGGAGAGGTGGAGAAGATAAGGGTGCTGGAGGAGGCAGGTTTTCTCTTCAAGTTAGCGGTGGGATGCGTTCTCTCTTTGGCTCTGTTGCTGTCGTCGGACATCTTGGCAGCGGTCTTTCTGAGGCGGCCTGAAGCTGGAGGGCTCGTTAGGGCAGCTTCGCTTCTGGTACTGTTTCAGTCATTATACAGCACTGTCATCTCCGTTTTGACCAGTTTGGATAGGATGGATGGGAGAGCCGTCGTAACCGTGTTCCAGGCCGTGGTTAAAGGTGTATGCTCCCCCTTTTTGGTTTACTTCGGCTTTGGGGTGTATGGCGCCGTCTTCGGACATGTTTTAAGCTACTCGGTGGCTGCCGCCGTCGGATTCCTATTGACCCTTCCATCGATGCTTAAACTAGAGAGACTAGGCGGGTCCGCTAATTTTAGAGATGGCTTGGAGCTGATGTTGGGGTTTGGGCTGCCTCTTTTTTTCGGGGCCCTAATCACTAGGTTCATCACCCAGCTTCGAGGTCTCCTCTTGTCGTGGTTTGTGTCCTATGAGGCGATAGGGAACTATCGTGTTGCATCCCGCTTCGTTTCCCTCATAGGCATCGTGACCGGTTCTATAGGCGTCGTGCTGTATCCTACCTTCTCAAAATTCAGCCACAGCGAGGATCCGGATAAAACAAGGGAGGTCTTCCAGAGTTCTGTGCGATACTCTGCAATGATCGTTCTCCCCTTGACTGCGATGTTGGTCCCTCTCTCCAAGCCTGCGGTCTATACCCTCTTCACAGCGAAGTATCCACAGGCCCCCTTATTCTTCTCGTTGCTACTGGCTCCGATGTTGCTTGTTGGGTCAGGCTCCCTATCCATCGGCAATTTCCTTAATAGTCAGGGAGATACAGGGACCAACTTGAAAGTGAGTTTTGCCGGTTCCGCTACATCCATCGTGCTCTATCCTGTCTTCGTTTGGATGTTTGGCGTAGAGGGGTTGATCATAGGGATCATCATCTCAAGCCTTACACAGAACCTGTTCGGCTTATACGTGCTACGTAGAAAATACGGCGTCTACCCTGACCTGAGACATACAGGGAAGACGGTATTATGCTCCGCGGTCTCAGCTGGATCAGCATACGGGGCCGTACAGATCCTCTCATCCTCACCCCTTCTAAGCTTGTTATTAGGTTCAGCTACCTTCATCTCAACCTATCTGCTGCTAGCCCCAGTCACAGGGGCCATTGAAGGTCGGGACATCGAGAACCTAGATTCAATGCTGAGAGAGTTGAGTGTCATCTACCCGTTCGCACGCCTGCTACTCAACATAGAAGAGAAAATACTCGGTCTAATGCAGAGACAGAGTAGAAATTCCTAAAAGACAAGGATGATTCATGAAGAAGAGAAGGTGTGAGGAGAAGTAACTTCTATTTGTGGAAGTAGGTGGCTACTTTTTCTACACCAGACAATATCTTTTCCAAGTCATCGTCTGATAGCTCAGGATGCATGGGCAATGAGAAGATCCTCTTTGAGACCTCTTCCGAAACAGGGCCTTCCTCAGGCTCCATCAGGTTCATGATGGCCGGCTGCTTCGTCAGAGGAATCGGATAATGCACGGCGCAGTCGATGTTCTCAGCCCTCAAGGCTTCAAGGAACTTGTCGCGTGTACACTTGAATCCTTCTGGATCCATGACGAGTGAGAAGTAGCTGTAAGAGGAGTTGACCCCTTCCTCGATCTTCTGGGGGTAGAGCCCTTTAATTCTGATGATGCTGTCTCTGAGGATCTTTCCACAGTGTTTCCTCCGTTTCAGGTATCCGTCTAGGTTTGCGAGCTGGTTCAGGCCGATAACGGCGGCGATGTCGGTCATACGGTAGTTAAGGCCTAAGATAGGGTGGTAGTATTTTCTTTCCTGTCCGTGGCTTCTGATGAGCCGGCCTCGTTCGTAGAGGCTTTTGTCGTTTGTTGTCACCATTCCTCCCTCTCCGGTGGTCATGCTCTTCGACGGGTAGAAGCTGTAGCAGTTAAATGTGTCGAAGGAGCCTATGTCCCTCCCGTTATACTCTGTTCCATGGGCTTGGGCGGAGTCGTTGACGATCAACAGGTCGTGATCCTCGGCTAGGTCGTTCAACACATCCATGTCGGCGGCGTTTCCGAAGAGGTGAACCGGCGCGATGGCCCGGGTTCTCCGTGTGATCTTCTCCTTCACATCTTCAGGGTTGATGAGGAAGGTTTCAGGGTCGATGTCTGCGAACACCGGTCTTCCCCAGGAGTATATGACCGTGCTAGCGGTGGCGAAGAAGGTGAACGCCGGCACAATCACCTCGTCGCCAGGTTTGAGGACCGATAGATATGCTACGTGTAGGGCGGCTGTCCCAGAGTTGACTGCGTAGGCATATCTGGCTCCCGTTTTTTCTCGGAACTTCTCCTCGAATTCTCTAGTCTTGGGCCCTTGGCGGACGTATCCCGATCTGAGGACTTCGGATACGTCCCTAATCGTCTTCTCTGAGAAAACGGGTTTTGCGATGGGAATCATCTTTTCTGAGGCTGGCTTGCCGCCGTGGATCGCCAATTTCTTCATTCCTATAACTCCCGATTGGTAATTTCACCTTACCCAAAATTAATTCGATAACCTGTCTATTGTTTTTCCACCTATACCTATCAGATAGATGCCTCTTGGTACTTGAGCGACTTTGAGAACGTTCCTTCCATCCACTATAGCAGCCGGTTTGTTAACCATGCCAGCGATCTTGTTAAGATCCATCTCAGCGTACTCCTTATTATCAGTAGATATGATGATGAGGGATGCGCCTACGACGGCTTTCTCTAGGGATTTGACAAGTTTAATCCCTTTTTTCTCAAGTGTCTCATCATGGTCGATGAGTGGGTCGTGAACAACTATCTTTGCGTTGAACTTCTCTAGAAGGTCTATGACATCGTAGGTGGGTGAATTTCTTGAGTCTGCTATGTTCCCTCTGAATGCGAGTCCAAGGATCGCAACCTTAACATCGTTAAACCTTTTTCCTATGATGTTCAAGGTTTTTAGGGCCAGAGACACAGTGTATTTGGGCATTTCTTCGTTGATGGTTCTAGCGACCTTTATGAGGGGCATCGGGAGGTCGCGTTCTGCCGCCGTGTCCAGAATGAAGTGGGGATAGTATGGGATACAGGGGCCGCCTACGCCTATCCCCGGCTTGTGCAGGTGACAGAAGGGTTGGCTGTTTGAAGCGCCTCTTATCTCCGTGAAGCCAACATCAAGGGTTTGGCATAGCTTCGCGAGTTCGTTTGCCAACGCGATGTTTACGTCCCTGTATATCCCCTCAAAGAGTTTGGCTAGTTCTGCCGCGGTGGCGCTGCTCATCTTGAGGACGCCCTTCTTTGCTATACGGCTGTACAGTATCGAGAATAGCTCCGTGCTTCGGGGGCCGACGCCGCCCACGATCTTGGGATAACGTTCTTCAAGGTCTTCTAGGGCTCGGCCTTCATAGATCCTTTCCGGGCTGAAGACCAGGGCGAAATCTTCCTCCGCTTTGAGGCGGCTCTCCTCTTCGAGGATGTTCCTGGCCCATTTCTCGGTTGTGTTCGGCGGGACGGTGCATTCGATGGAGACCCCGTCTCCTTCTTTGAGCCCTTTCCCAATGTTTCGGAGGGCGGATTCAAGGGCGCTCCCGTCGAATCCCCTTTTAGAAGATGTTGTGGGTACAGCGATGATTTTTACCTCCGACTCTTCAGAGGCCTTGATAAGGTCCGTTGACGCCTTGAATTTCCCCTCTTTAACGAATTTTTCTACCGCTTCGGGTATATGGGGCTCATCTAGGATCGGTGAGATCCCTCGGTTGATCTTGTTCACGACTTCTCGACTGATGTCTGCGCCGATGACTTTCTGCCCAGCGCGCAGCCACGCGGCTGCGATGGGGAGCCCAACCCTCCCGAGGCCATACACTGCTATGTTGAGTTTTCCTCTCTCTATCCGTTCCTGGATCTCCTCCACAGGTAGGCCTAGAAGCATGGGTCAATCACCTATGATTTTGACTGGCCGTCCCGTCTCTGCTGATTGAAGGGCGGCCCTGCAGATCTTAAGTGCCCAAAGCCCGTCCAGCCCTGATGGCTCCGGCGGCTCGTCTTTGAGGATCGATTCGACGAACTGCTCAAGTTCCAGCATAAGCGGCTCCTTCTTCTCGATGAATGGTTGGTATAGACGTGTGTTGTTTTCTACGGTGATCTCTTGTGCGATGTACTCAACGTTGACCAGCCCCTCTGTCCCCGTGATGATTAGCCGCCGAACCTTGCGTGGGGTCAGCCAGTTTGCTTCGATGAAGGCATTTCTGTCGTCCCTGAATCGGATGATGATGTTGGCGTAGTCCTCGAATCGATGGGCGATGCTCCCGGCAGTGGCGAAGACCTCCTCGGCCTCGGCGTTGAAGAGCTGGGTGACGATGTCGATATCATGTATCGCGAGATCTTTGATGACGCCTACATCTCCGACTCTGGGCGGCCGTCTGCTGACTCGCCTTGCGTGGGCGAGGATGACCTCGCCTATCTCTCCCCTCGATATTATTTTCATCGCTTCCCTGACGGCGGGGTTGAAGCGTTCTACGAAGCCCACGGCAAGGTGCACGCCGTGAGCCTCCGCAGCCTTGATGAGACTCTTCGCCTCGTCGATGGTGTTGGTCATCGGCTTCTCCACCAGGACGTGCTTGCCTGCTTTGATCGCCTTCAGGGCGATGTCCGCATGGGTCAATGTGGGTGTGCATATGGAGATGGCTTCGATATCGGGTCTGTTGAATATCTTCTCTGGGTCCGTATACCAGTCTACACGGTATCTTTCACCAACCTCTCTTGCGATGCCCCCATCCATGTCCTGGACGGCTAGGAGGGAGGCGTCTTGTAGGTCATTGTAGACGCGGGCGTGATTTCTGCCCCAGGAGCCGCATCCAACAACAGCGACGTTCAACTTTCTCATAGATATACCTATAATACTTCATAGATAACTCCAATTAATTATTATCAAGTGCCTCACAGCGACAGAACGGCCTCGACCAGAGCCCTCGTACCGTCTTTTAGTACCACCGGCTCCATTCTTTTCGCCTCTTCCACGGCGGCCTCGAGGGCCTGCGGTGTGAGATTGAGGAGGAGGGGGGCGTTCAGCTTCTCAGCGAAGATCCTTACGTCCTCGATGTCGGCCGCCTTAGTCCACTCCGGGTATCTGACGATGACTACGGGCTTCCCGAACGCCACGGCCTCGATAGGCGTCCCACCGGGGGGAGAGACCACGACCTCCGCCCCAGCCAGGAGCTCTTCGAACTCGTCGGTGAACGAGATCACCCTCCACTCCGGGTGCCTCTCCGCATAAACCCTGTTGTCAAGGCCCCCGGTCTGGAGCACGACCTCCTTGAGGCTGCTGGCGGAGACGGCGTCGAACAGCTCCCTATACCCGTAAGTGCCGCCAGCCACCAGGACGTATCCTCCGCTCCACGGCTCGACCGCGCGCCTTGGCAGGAGGGGACCGAACACGGTGCCCTTCAGGATGTGGCTCTGCTCCTCCCACTGGAGGGCCGTGACCTCGGCGAAGTGCTGGAGGAGGGAGGCGGTCCTCGAAGGCCTGGTGAACTTGACCCTGCTCTCGATGTTCACTAGGGGGATCCCCCTCATCCACGCGACTAGGGCGGGGGGAACGCAGAAGTTACTCCCCGTACTCACCACGACATCGAGGTCCCCCGGGACCCTGCCTAAGGACTGGTAGAAGGCCTTGACAAACCTGAGGGCGAACCGCCACATGGGGGTGGTGGGATGGCGCGGCTTCGTCAATGTTCTGACGGGTCCGAAGGGCTCCAGGCGCCTGCGGCTTACGGGATCGTCATCAGGCGCCAGGAAGGATAGCTCCGCTCGGCTGTGCAGCTCCTCCGCGAGGATCAGCGCGGAACCTGTGTGCCCTCCTCCCCCCGCCAGAATCATTACCGCCTTCGCCATTGCCAAGGAGTGATCCGCCCCGAGGCTATATCTCTTTTAGGTGTCAGAGAGGCAGGATGAAGGCGGCGGCGCAGAACAAGGCCTCAACGGCGACGAGTATGAGGGTGACCTGCCACTCCCTGAAGCGCCCAAGCTTCATAACCAGGTGTGTCAGAGAGTAGATCCCCTCCCCCAACGGCTTCACCGCCCCGTCATCTTGGAGGACGCCGTAGCTCTCCGCCTTAAACTTGGAGCGGGCCTTGAGGAAGGCCTCCACAATCCAGGGCGCGAAGCAGAAGATGGAGAACCTTTCCATGTTCCCGAGGACCGTAACGCAGACGGCAACCGCCCCTATAGTGTAGTTGAGGTCCCCTGGGAAGACCTTGGCCGGGTACCAGTTGTACCTGAGGAAGGCGAGGAGTGACGAGGCGAAGGTCAGAGCGATGACAGCGGCCGCGTGCCTACCGTTCAACACCGCGAACAGCCCCAGGGAGAGGTTGAGGACGAAGCCCATCCCCGCCTCCAGGCCGTTGAAGCCGGCGAGGAAGTTGGTGGCGTTGGAGCAGCAGAGCAGGCCCAGAGGGACGAAGACCAGAGGGTAGAGGAGGCCCAATTCGATCCTGCCGATGAAGGGGAGAGTCATATGGCTTACGCCGGCGTTGACGGCGATGAGGGGGACGGCGGCGGGCAGGGGTATCAGGAAGTAGAGCCATCCCGGGATGCCCTTCCTCTTCAGCCTCTCAAATCTGCCCACCCCCTCCCGCTGCTCCATCAGAGCCGTGAGGACATCGAATATGCCGATGATGGTGATGATGAGGATGGTGCTTATGCCAGCGAGGATGTAGGTGAGGATGTAGATGAGCTTAGGCAGCCCTTTGAAGAGGAAGATCTCGAAGCCTATATAGAAGAAGGTGCCGGTGAGGAAGCCGACCACGACCCCTGGCCCCCCCATGTCTGCGACGACGGGTCTCTCTTTCTTCATGATGTCCCTGCCGACGATGCCGACGGCCCGCATGAAGCGGATGAAGATGGGTGTCATCAGGTAAGCAGAAACGAAGGATAGAACCGAAGCCGCGATGAGGGAGTGAGGGACATCGTTCAAATCGGGACGCTCCACACCCATATTCGTCTCGGGCTCTTTTTATCCCTTGAGGATCTGGGAACGTTTATCACCCTCCGCTGGGACGTGGATACCGTGAACACCCTCATCGTGGACGCCCTCGCGGCAGGACGGGGACGCCGGAAGGCGACGCGAGATGTAATAGGAGCGGGGCCTAGGGCTGTGGCCGGCGTCCTCGAGGAGCGGGGGCTTAGGCCGCGGATAGTCATCGCAGAACCCGTGCTGGAGGGCCGCTTGGAGCTGGGTGATTACGACTTGCTCTTCGTCAGCGGCATGACCGCCGACCTCACAGCTGTGCGACGCGTCGTCTCAAGGTGGAGGGAGGCCGCTAGCGGCCGGGTCGTTGTGGGAGGCCCCATATCCTCCAACCCTGAGGACGCCCTCGTCAAGGCTCGAGGGGATCTAGCAGTGATCGGTGAGGGTGAACAGACTCTTCAAGAGCTGCTCGACTTGGGGTTGGATCGCGGTCGGATGCCGAGCAACGAGGAGTTGAACCGTTTACTCGGTGTCGCCTATTTCGACGACGGTGCGGTGCGGATGAACGGCCTCCGCCCGGTGATGAGAAGGGATGATTATAACCTGCTGACGCCTTCGACCAGGGCTGTCAGAGATTATCCGCTCTACTATGCCGCTCGCGTCTATGTCGAGGCTCTCAGGGGATGCAGCAACTACCTGAGGGCGTGGGCAGCTCTACCCGAAGGGACATGCGTGGGCTGCGGCCGGTGTCGAAGCGGAAGCCTAGAGGAGCGCTACGACTGCCCCGTGGGGGTTCCACCTGGCTGCGGCTATTGCTCGGTCCCCAGCCTATATGGCCCGCCCAAAAGTCGGTCGGTCGATAAGATCTGCGGGGAGGTCCGGGGGCTCCTCTCCGAGGGCGTCAGACGAATCGTGCTGAGCGCGCCCGATCTCCTCGATTACGGTAGGGATCTGCTCGTGGAGCCCGCGCCCCTGACGGATCCCAGGCAACCCGAGCCGAACTACGAGGCGCTAGAGGAGCTGTTTTCGCGCCTCACGGAGATGGACGAGTTTGCCGAGGGGGACGCCTCCATCATGACCGAGAATGTCAAGGGGAGCCTCGTAACTGAGCGTGCAGCCATGCTTCTGGGCAGATACCTGCCGGGGACGCCGGTCAACATAGGATTCGAGACCGGCTCCAAGGAGCACAGCCTCCAGCTCGGCCGGCCCTCCACGCCCGAAGAGAACCTCCGGGCCGTGAGGAGGCTGAAGAGGGCGGGGCTGAAGCCCTATGTCTATTTCATACACGGGCTCCCGGGTCAGACGGCCGAGACCGTAGACGAGACCGTGAAGACCATCGGTGAGAGCGTCGAGGCGGGCGCTGCGAGGATCATCCTGTACCGCTTTCAGCCCCTGCCCATGTCCGCCTTCAGCGACCAGCCGGCTGCGCCCCCGGCTGCTAGGGATAAGTTGAGCGGTCGGATCCATGAGGCCGCCCAGAAGGCAAACAGGACCCTGAAAGAGGAGCTGTTAGGGCGGAGTCTCCGGGTCATCGTCGCCGAGCCCTATGATAGGGACCATCGTCTCCATGTGGCCTACCCCATGCGACACGGGCCTGTGGTGCTCGTGGAGGAAGCGAGGGGGCGGATCGGGGAGGTGGTTGAAGTCGTTGTCAGTGGCGTTGTCTCCGACCGCATGGTCAAGGGCCGCCTGATAGACGCTATGTTTAAAGAGATCCCTTGAAGTTTGTTATTTGCATCGGTGGAGCCGTATGGATCTGGATGAGGAGAAAGTCGATAGGCAGGTGCCCCCGAGCGGTCCGGTCTACGAGTGCGTCCGCTGCGGCCGTCGGGTATCCTTCATCGAGCTGGAACGATATATATCCTTCCGTTGCCCCTACTGTGGGTATCGCATCTTTCGCAAGATCAGGGCGCCCATCGTGAAGCGGGTGAAGGCCAGATAGCCTCTAGGTGTCTGACATGAGTGAAGCTGAGACGTTGGAGGAGATCCGCGCCGAACTCGTTATAAAATACAGGAAGCTCAAGGTCGAGAGGATCGAGAGAGAGGCCGAGAAGATCATCTACTACCTGTCGCGCGGCGACGAGAGGTACCTGATGCTCTGCATCCTAAAACAGAAGACCATAGGCGTCTCCTACGTCCGCGAGCTCAAAAAACTGGTGGATAAGGAGGGGGCTGCCAAGGGCATCATGGTCGGGGACGGCAAATACACATACTCCGCAAAGAGCACAGCGAGCCAGATAGACATCGATCTCATACCGCCAACCCTGCCTACATTCGACGTCTTCAAGCACGAGCTTGTTCCAAGACACGAGATCCTGAAGGAGGAGGAGAGGAAGGAGGTCCTTGAGAGGTTCCACGCGAAGCCGTATCAGTTCCCTTGGATCAAGGCCTCCGACCCCATCACGATAATCATCGGCGCGGAGCCCGGCGACATTCTCAGAGTCACGAGCAAGAGCGTGACGGCGGGGAGGGCCGAATCCTACCGCTACGTCGTCAAGTAGCCTTGAAGCCTAAGCGTCGTCGGGTTGTTCGTTGGCTGCCTTCTGATGCCTCTCTTTCTCGATCTCGTGGAGGATTACCATCGCCTCGCCGAGGGGGATGCCTAGCCTCAGGGATAGCTCCTCGGCGGAGATGTCGGGTGACTCGAGGATCAGGGAGTCTCTGACGTAGGCCTTATGCGACGGGTACATCGGCAGCGAGTGGACGGTCTCCACCAGGATCAGCCAGAGGGGATTCCTCTCCAGCTCCGCCGACAAGATCCTTCAGCCTCATGTCTGCTGCAGCTTCTCGTACATCTTGTCGAAGGTCCAGCGTAGGCTGCTCCTGATCTCCCTCAGCCGCCTCTCCCCGCCGTAGTTGCGGACGACCACTCTTAGCAGCCGCTCGCCGTCTGCAGAGACCTCGTAGTAGAGCACGTCCTCAGGCGGGATCTCGCCCCTGGCCGCCCGGTTTTCGTCGGATGCTCTCATGTTTGCGAAGACCCTGTCGATGAGGAAAGACTGGAAGGGCGGGATGGAGGTTGTGAAGTTGAGGTCCCCCCTGGGTATGAAGACGATCTCCCTCTCGTCCATCTGTATCGAGCCTAGGACAGTGCCGTCCTTCGCCTTGATGGAGAACGTCTCCTCCTCTTCTTCCTCCTGGATCGGCTGACGGAACCCGCGTTTCACTATGACCTTATCTATCACGGCGATGCCCCTCCTCAGGTCCTCTATCTCAGTCTGCAGCCTATTTATCCTCCTTTCCAGGTTTTCGCGGATCCTCAGAAGCCTCCTCGTTTCATCCTGGCTCACAGCGTGCCCCTCCGGGAAAAGGCTCCAGAATGATAGTTAGCTCAAGATGATATAAAGGCATCTTGAAGTATCATCGAAGGCTCCAGAGGAGGTGCTTAAAATGGCCCTGACGGTTACCTTCAAGATTTAAAGCCGATCGGGCACGGTTTTTCAAAGGACATTGGCAAGCGTGATGATTTATTTGCATTCACACGCGTCGTCTTCCTACATCTTAGGATGCAGGCTGATTCCTGAGGATCTCCTTCAGCTAGCCCCTCGCGTTCTGATCAATTTTTAGTATGGGGAGCCTAGTATTCATCGGGTGTGTCTCTTGCTAGGCCGAGGGTTTGTTGAGAGATACTATGAGTTGAGCAGGGAGAAGGACAGCTTCCTCTGTGTCGGCCTCGATCCCGCCACAGAGGCCATGAGGAGCCGCTACGTGATCCCTCCGGGGCTGATGGTACGCCCCGGCATGTCGGAGGGGATCAAGAGGTTCTGCCTAGCCGTCATCGAGGCCGTCGCCCCCTACACACCTATCATCAAGCCCAACGCGCAGTTCGTAACCTATCCCCTCTCCCTCGACGACCTGAAGGAGGTGGTAGAAGCCATCCACGACGGCGGATGCCTCGCGCTGCTGGACGCGAAGCTCTCCGACATCGGCTCCACAAACTCGGCTGGGCTCCACTGGATAGCCGAGATGGGATTCGACGGCGTCACGTTCAGCCCCTTCCCCGGGTTCAAGGACGGGAGCGACGCCATATACAACTGGGCGGCGGAGAGGGAAAAGGGGATCTTCGCACTATGCAGGATGTCGAACCCCGGCACCCACGACTACCAATCGCTGACTGTGGGCGGCGAACCCCTTTACCTGCGTCTGGCAAGGGACGCCTACGAGCACGGCTCCAACGGCTTCGTCGTCGGCTGTACGGCAACCTCTGAGCTTGGGGAGATCAGGTCCCTTATCGGTGAGGAGCGGCTCATCCTCGCCCCTGGGTTGGGGCCACAAGGCGGCGACCCTGCCACAGCCCTGAGGCTGGGCGGGAACAGCGAGGGCGGGGGGCTCATCATCTCCTCCTCACGGTCCATCGACTACGCGTACGAGAACCTGGGCTGGAGCTGGGAGAGGTTCGCCGAGGCCGCCGCCGCCCAAGCTAAGAGGAAGAGGGAGGAGCTTAATGAGCTCAAGAGGCGCGCTTTCGGTTGAGGAAGCCGCGCCGTAGCAGTCCTTCGCAGTTATCTTTTAATATGATGCTGAACGAGAAACGTTGAGTGCCCAGAGGTAAAAGGATTTGAAAGGCGATCTTATCGAGGTGAGGTTCCACGGCCGCGGTGGGCAAGGTGCCTGGACGGCGTCCCTCCTCCTCGCCCAAGCTGGGTTGAAGGAGGAGAGGTACATCCAGAGCTTCCCCGCCTTCGGGCCGGAGCGGGCCGGAGCGCCCATCACGGCGTACACCCGCATCAGCGACGAGCCCATTTATATCCACTCGAGCATCTACGAGCCCGATGTCGTCGTGGTGCTCGACCCGACGCTGCTGGGGCTGGCTGTTGTCCAGGGGGTGAGGCCTGGGACGAAGTTGGTGGTGAACACGAGCCAGACGCCTGCGGAGGTAAGGCAGATGCTCGGGCTAGAGGACGTGGAGACATGGGTGCTGGACGCGACGAGCCTGGCTCTGAAGCTGCTCGGTCGTCCAATCACAAATACGGCGATGCTCGGCGCCGTCGTGAAGGCGACGGAGATCGTGAAGCTCGAGTCGCTCCTAGAGGCGGTCAAGGAGAGATTCAGGGGCCGGATAGGGGACCTGAACGTTAAGGTGATCCAGACAGCCTATAGGGAGGGGGTCAAGGGATGAGCGAGCAGAAGCCCGGTTGGAGGGAGCTCCCTAAGGGAGCGGTCCCGTACAAGACCTCGGAGGAGTACGAGACGGGCGACTGGGGCGTTGAGCGGCCGGAGATCGACCGGAGCAGGTGCACGAAGTGCATGCTCTGCCACTTCTACTGCCCCGAGGGGGCCATCAAGGTGCGTGAGGACGGCTACACAGAGGTCGACCTCAGGTACTGCAAGGGGTGCGGCATCTGCGCCACGGAGTGTCCGGTCAAGTGCATAGAGATGGTGAGGAAGAAATGATGGAGAAGCAGATCCTAATGGGGATGAACGGCGACGAGGCGGTCGCCTACGCCACAAAGCAGGTGAACCCTGATGTCGTTGCCGCGTACCCCATCACGCCACAGACCATTATAGTCGAGCGGTTCAGCGAGTACGTCGCCGACGGCCTCGTCGACACAGAGTTCGTCGCCGTCGAATCCGAGCACAGCGCCCTCAGCAGTTGCGTCGGAGCGGCCGCCACGGGGGCTAGAGCGTTCACAGCGACGGCGGCGAACGGACTGGCGCTGATGTGGGAGATCACCTACATCGCGGCCTCCCTAAGGCTGCCCATCGTGATGGCGATAGTGAACAGGGCCATGAGCGCTCCCATCAACATCCACAACGACCACAGCGACTCCATGGGGGCCCGGGACAGCGGCTGGATCCAGATATACTGCGAGAACAGCCAGGAGGTCTACGACGCCTGCATCGAGGCGTGGAGGATTGGGGAGCACCTCGATGTCCAGCTCCCCGTCATGGTCTGCCTCGACGGTTTCACGCTGAGCCACACCATGGAGAACGTCCTCACCCTCCCCGACGAGGCAGTGAAGGAGTTCATCGGAGAGCGGAAATTCATAACTGTCGAGGGGCATCTGGGCGAGGTCGAGTTCAGGCTCGACCCCGATAACCCCCTCACCATGGGGCCCCTCGACCTGCAGGACTTCTACTTCGAGCACAAGCTCCAGCAGGTTGAGGCGATGGGGGAGGCCCTGAAGGCGATACCCGAGGTCGACGCCGAGTACGCGAAGGTGTCGGGGCGGCGCTACGGAATGCTTCACCCATATAGGATGGAGGACGCCGAGGTCGCCGTAATGGGGCTGGGCTCAACCATGGGCACCGTCAGGTATGTCGTAGACGAGCTGAGAGAGGAGGGCGTCAAGGCGGGCCTGCTGAAGATGAGAGTGTTCCGCCCCTTCCCCGTGGAGGATCTCATCGAGGTCGTCGGGGACACTCCGGTGGTCGGCGTCCTCGACAAGGCGGCGAGCTTCGGAGCACCAGGCGGCCCCCTCTACGAGGAGGTGAAGACGGCCTTCTACGATGAGGCCGACAGACCCCTCATCGCCGACTACATCTACGGTTTAGGCGGCCGAGACGCCTCCCCGAAGCTGATCAGGGGCGTCTTCAAGAGTCTTGAGGAGATCCGTTCCCGGGGTGAGGTCGCAGAGAAGGTGAGCTACGTGGGGGTAAGGGAGTAGGAGGTGGGATGATGAGCGAACTGACACTTAGGGACGCCGCGAAGAAGACCGATCTCCTAGCGCCAGGCCACAGGCTCTGCGCCGGCTGCGGCGAATCCATCATCGCGAGGCTTGTGCTGAAGGCGGCACGGGGGCCGACCATGGTAACCTCGGCGACGGGTTGCTTGGAGGTCGCCACCACCATCTTCCCCTACACGGCGTGGAGGCTCCCCTGGATCCACAGCGCCTTCGAGAACGCCGCTGCCACAGCGAGCGGCATGGAAGCCGCCTGGAAGGCGATGAGTAAGAAGGGCAGGGGGCCGCTGGCCAAGTACGAAACACTTGATGTCGTTGCGTTCGCCGGAGACGGTGGCACCTATGACATCGGCATCCAGGCCCTCTCCGGCGCCATCGAGCGGGGCCACGACTTCACTTACGTGCTGCTGGACAACGAGGCGTATATGAACACGGGGATCCAGCGGAGCGGCGGGACCCCCCACGCGGCGGCGACGACGACGAGCCCTGCGGGCAGCGTCATCCCGGGGAAGAGGGAGTGGAAGAAGCCCATAGCCGAGATCGTCATCGCGCATGAGGTTCCGTATGTGGCGACGCTTAGCGCCGCGTGGCCGATGGATTTGATGCGTAAGGCTAGAAGGGCCCTCGAGGCCGAGGGGCCTGCGTTCCTCCACGCCATCGTCCCCTGCGCCCGGGGGTGGAGGTTCCCACCTGAGAAGACCATCGAGGTCTCACGTCTCGCCGTCCAGACGTGTATCTTCCCCCTCTATGAGTGCAGGCTCGAAAAGGGCCGGCCTATCTACACGCTCTCGGCTGCGAGCGCCGCCATCGCGAGGCGGCCTGAGTCCAAGAAGCCTGTGGAGGAGTACCTTGAGATGCAGGGGAGGTTCCGTCACCTGTTCCGGCCTGAGAGGCGCGATGACATCATCGACGGCATCCAAGCCTGGGTCGACAACCGGTGGCAGCTGCTCCTAGAGAAGGCCGGCCTCTAACCTCCCTATTCTCCTCCTGTTTTTAAATGCCGAGGGTCCAGTTTCATCTAGTATGGGCATCAACGACTCCATCCGGGAGATGCTCTCCAAGAGGATCGCCGGCGAGATCGTCCTCTCCCCCAACCCAGGCATGACGATGAGGAAGTGGAGGACCCTCCTCCAGGCGAGCCAGGTGGAGGTCGCCGAGGCGCTGGACTGCTCTCCGTCGGTGATAAGCGACTACGAGAAGGGGCGCCGCCGCTCCCCTGGAAGCGCCTTCATACGGCGTTTCGTCGAGGCCCTGGTACAGATCGAGGAGGGGAGGGGCGGCAGGTACATGCGCCAGCTGGCGAGGGTCACACTCAGCCCCAGCGATGTCTTCATCGACATAAGGGAGTTCACGGCGCCGGTGGCTGCGAGGGAGATCGCCGAGGCTGTCGACGGTGAGGTTCTGGTGGGGGAGGAGGCCCTCGACCAGGATGTGTTCGGCTACACCGTCATCGACAGCCTGAGGGCCATCCAGACGCTTTCGGGCCTAGAGTTCTACCGGATATTCGGGGCGACCAGCGAGAGGGCGCTAGTCTTCGTAGGCGTGAGCCGCGGCAGGTCGCCGATGATAGCGGTGAAGATCAGCCCCTTCAAGCCCAGGATCGTCGTCCTCCACGGCCCCCTGGAGAGGATAGACCCCCTCGCCGTCAGCTTGGCACAGCACGAGAACATCCCCCTTGCGGTGTCGAGGCTCCCCACCCAGGAAAGGCTCGTCGCGGCCCTCGTGGAGCTGTACAGGGCTACGCAGGATTAGGTCCGCCTACCAGGGATTGGGGAGGGGGAACTCGTGGCCACACTGAGGGCACTTGGAGTGACTGCAGCTGACGTTGGAGGGGCATCCGGCGCAGGCGAAGGTCCTGCCGTAGGTGAGGGCGTAGACGGCGCCGCACTTCGGACAGGTGACGAGATCTCTCCGTCGACCCCTCTTCATGCCGATCAGCCTATAGGCCATCGGCGGGGATTAAAAGTTCCCCCTCCGCCATCTGATAACCCCATCTTTGGAGAGGGGGTTCCGCGGTGCAGCCCAACAGAGTTCTCGCTTGGGATATCGGACCAGCTTCACGTTGTCGAGGGAGTAGCCCAAGATCCATGCGCCCTAGGGAGAGGTATCTGCCTTCGCCCTTATTCTAGACAAGAACTCCTCCATCGACTCTATTGTTTGCCACATTCGATGCCTTGTACCCAGAAAACACCATAGGAACTTGGATGTATATAGGGGCCTATGAAGTCTGGTGGCATCGTCCATTCTTCGGGATCGTAGACCTCTGTTTTCATTCCATTAACCTATGTGAAGAAGCGCTGACTGTGGCATATAATTTTAGCTGAGTGGTTGAACTTGATTATGAGATGGGATGACTCTGTCGGAGAGCATTAAGGAGGCTGCGTAAGGCTTCGAGGGTAGGCTCGGCGTCGCCGTCAAGCACCTCGGTATGGGCGAGGCTGCATCCCTCAACGGCGACGAGCTGTTCCCGACGGCGAGCGTCTTCAAGGTCCCTGTCATCGTCGAGCTATACAGGCAGATGGAGGCCGGCGCCGTCAGCCTCGAAGAGGAGTTGGCCCTCAGGGAGGAGGATAAGGTTCCCGGCTCGGGCATCCTCCAGGAGCTGAGCCCAGGGCTGATGGTCACCCTCCGCGACCTCGTGTCGCTGATGATGATCGTAAGCGACAACACCGCCACCGACCTCCTCATCGAGAAGGTGGGGATGGAGAACGTCAACGCGACACTCAGACGACTGGGGCTGAAGAGGACTACGGTGGTGGCCGACTGCCGCGACATCCTCTTCGACCTAATGCCTCAACGACCTCCCCGACGAGGAGAAGACCATCGACATCTTTAGGGAGAAGGCCCGAGAGGCGCCAATCGGCGGCTCCTGGTCCCTCGGCGTCGAGGAGAACGACGTGACGACGCCCAACGAGATGCTCC
>CAZWKG010000008.1:0-11367 GCA_964634705.1 uncultured Candidatus Bathyarchaeia archaeon
CCGGGCTCCTTGACGGTGATTAGGTCGAGAACCTCGAATCGGTCCCGTTTCTCCAGCTCGTGGAAGTCTCGCCCGAACTTTCTCATGTTATCGATGAATGTTGCACGCCCCTCCGAGAATGATACGTAGAGTCCGTTCTCCTGGCACCTGGTCGCCCCGTGGTAGAGGAACTCCCCGCTGAACATCGTCTTCCCCGTCCCAGGGTTGCCAGCGATGAGGATCATGCTCCCCTTTGGGAAGCCGCCCTGGAGGTTCTCATCCAAACCTCTTATGCCTGTCTGGGACCTGTTCTTATCCATCTTCGCATACCACCTCTGGATACGACCTGAGTTTGAAGTAGAGCCTCTGGAATACTAACCGTTCCAAGAATTCGGCGCCGAAGCCGAGGAGCTTCCGTAATACGTGCCTGAACCGTCGGAGCTTGATCGGTAACTTCCCCCTCTCTATGCCCATTTGCTGAGTGAAATGGTAGATGATCTCGGAGCCACTGCGCCCAAAGACGCTCATCAACACCTCCTCAACGGCTTCTAACACCATCATCTGTCCCTTTACAAATCTAGGGAACAGGATGTAATCGTGCAGGGAGAGTATGTCAACGAAGACGCTCATGTCCAGCTCGATGACTAGCTTCAACGGATAGGCACACAGAGCCATCGGAGGCTGGTGCGCATCTCTTATCCTCCGCTCGAACTCGATCAGCCTTTCCAAGTTCGATAGGGCATCAGATTCCACTCTATATATAACCCAGCTATTGACGGCGCCATTTCGTGTCGAGGGGCCACTGTTGTTCTGATCCGCATCGAGATGGAGGGTTGCGCTCGGCTCATAAGCCTTGACCATTATGTTGGACGTGATATCATCCAGCTCTAAAAAATCTCCATAAAGGAGGATGACATGCGCCGGAGGTTGGAGGTAGTTGAGAAAATTCGGGGCGCTCCACATCTTAAACTGTTCTAGGGTCATGGTTCAGCGACCTCCTGTTCGAGCGCTGTTTTCATTGGGACCTTCTCGTCCATTCAGCAAGAGTGAGATTATAGAGAGTATCTTTGGGTCGTAAGAGAATATGGCGGATTCGAGGCGCCCCTCGTCGCCTAGCTTCGTTATCTTCGCTAGGAGGAATTGTCGGTGGTCGGAGTCGATGAAGAGCATTGGAGTCTCAATCTCTACCTTTACGACTTCAAAGAGATATGAGAGTTCCCTAGCGAGGGGGTTTGTCTTAGGGTCTAAGGAGGAATAAAGCTTAACATCGATTCCCCGCTCCTTCAGCTCGTCTAAGAGCCTGTGAGCAGAGTTGAACAGAACGGAGAGTCCATCAGCATTGGTCAGGATGGCGACCGCTTGTTTCGATCGGCCTATGATATCCTTACACTTCTCAATTATTTCGTTCTCCTCGTTTAGATACCAAACGATCTTCTCCTGCGGGCCTGACTTTCTACTGGCCTCGTCGTAGGTTTCAACGAGGTTCTGTACCACCGATTTGAAGTCATTCGCCTTTGTCTTCACGATGTTCAAGATCGTGCCGAATGCGTCATCGGGGGATGCGGGGACGAAATGCTTGGGTGCTCCAGGTATCTCCACGACGAGGCCGTAGTCGATTAGCTTCTTTAACGTGCCGTAGACCTTTGTTCGCGGGACATCGCAATACAGGCTAAGCTTCCTGGCACCTGAGCTGCCAAGGCTGACTAGGCTTAAGTACGCCTTTGCTTCGTATTCTGATAATCCGGCGTATTCTACGATCTTCGGCCATAGTGAAATAATCTCACCTAAAGAAGAAGTTTCTCGTTTCCTGAAGACGGATCTTTTCAGACTCAAATCGTCTATTCGAAGTTCTGTCAAATTAGGTCGATCCGTTTAGAGCTTCTGGAGATAGCTATTTACAAGTGCTGTCACCTTCTTTACTCTTTGATCGGTGACAGATCCCTATCGCATGGAGCGCCGCTGATAGATCATTTTAACATTTTAAGGAACTCAGGGGCCTCCATTCGCCGGGACTTAATTCTGCATGTTTAAGCTTTGCCATAGCTAGCGCGATTCCCCCGTCAAGGAGAAGACAGTACTATACCTAAAGTTTCACCGAGTTCTCTAGTATCAAATGGTTCCAAAGAAATTTAAATCAGACTGATGGGTGTTTCACTGCGATATGATGTGAGGGAAGGGTTTGAAAGAAGAATATCGATACATATCACCTTGTGGCAGGTATGACTGTGACCTCTGCGCCTATCATACGGGAGACATAGTCGAAGCGGCGAAGAACCTCCTAGCTTTCGTTGAAAAATACCGTTCAATGGAACTCATAGCAAAAACCCACGGCACCTATGACTATGACAAGTTCTTGAAGGGTTTGAGATGGCTGGCGTCAAGAGAACCCTGCAAAGGCTGCCGTTTCGGCGGAGGATGGTCATGGTGGCCGGCTTGTCCAGTCCGTGATTGCAGCATCGGAAGAGGGGTGGACTTCTGCTATCAGTGCGAAGACTTCCCATGTATAAGATTGAAGGAGGAACCGCTGCTGAGCCCGGAAAATCCTGTAATCGAGGCCAACAACCAGATAAAGAAGATGGGGATCGAAAATTGGGTTAAATTGGTCAGGAAAAAATACGAATTAACAAGTCGCGCATAGGACTTTGATGGGTGAGCACTATGACTGTGGTTCTTCTATGGGAATGGGATAATCCGAAGGACGAGGCGAGGAACAAGAAGCGTATAAAATTCGACAGAGAAGAAGGTGCCCCATTTTGGGAGAAAAAGCGTAAGGAAGGCATCAAACTGAAAATGACCAGTTGGACTGACAACACAGAGCACATAGTAGGCTGGATGGAATTCGAGACCATGGACGACTTTGCGAAACTATGGGAAGACAAAGAATGGCAACAACAAGTCACTAAATGGAGTTATCTCGTTGACAATGTGAGCGTCCGTCTCTTAAGACCAACAATCGCTCTCCCCGAAGAGAAGTAACTAACATCTCTCTCTTTTTCCGCGAGTAGAAAACAAAAGTAATGTGTCGGAGGTTATTTGGTGCCGCGGGATAGATGACATATCTCGTTTAATTTTCTCATCTTATTTTAGATTTCGCGAGTTCGCAGCGATTATCGGTGGAGGCCGGAGAAGTGGTTCGCGGGAGCGGATTATTAAATATCCGGGTTGAAATTCGAGAAAGGACTCGTTTGCTCATGCCCTAATCGTCATCCTTTATGTCGTTTGATGCGCTCCTTCTCTTGCTGTTCCCGTCTGTAGGCTTTCTTCCTCTGTCCCCGTATTCTAACCCTTCCGAATCTTCGACCTAGCCCGATATCTTCTCTGAACTGTTTAATATCTCCGTAAAATCTTGGGAAGCTTATCTCTTTGTTGAATAGTTTGGAGATAGTATAGTTCAACCTCTTCCTATCCTCTGGACCTGAAGCCTCGTCGAAAAGCCTGGAGTAGGCCTCGTAAGCTGCAGCGAACTTGAAATCCAAGACCTCATCGAAGGTGATTTTTTGTACAGGTTCCTCTCCCATAGTCAATCCATTTCCAAACCTTGATAGATTTGAGGTTTGTTATAAGTACTCGTGTGGGCCCTGCTGGATCTACCACTTCAGAGTTCGCTCATATAATTATCTAGGTTATGTTGAAATCTAATCACCGGCAGGCGTATGTTTAAAAGCATGTATGCTCACCAAGAGTGTGAATACGAGGAATACAATATAGGTATTCTAAGTATATCTAATGGAAAAGGAGTGAAAGAAATGGGTTATAGAGGAAGGCGCAGTTACAACCGCGGCCCCAGAGAGATGCACAAGGCCATCTGCTCCGACTGTGGCAAGGAATGCGAAGTTCCATTCGAGCCCACGCCGGGCCGCCCTGTTTACTGCCGGGAATGCTATCAGAAACACAGACCACAGAGAAGATGGTAAGAGGCTGAGCAAAATCGGCTGATAAGATCTTCAATATTTACGGCAGGAAAAAGATTGATTCTTTTCTTGTGACGATTCAATCTATTTCCTCATTTTATGATAGAGTTCTTTGAGCTGGGTAATTCGAATAAAAGTACATACTTGAATTTTACAATTGTGCTGAAGAGCAGTGTATGTTCAACCAATTGCTCTGGATCGACAACATCGTCGTAGCCGGTTACGTATACCCTGAACACTACACATCGAGCATCGATAACGAAATCACAGTACTGCTTAACGAAACACTCGCGGCCTCTGGGTCAGGCTTGTTGGCGGTTAGTGGGGGTGCTGATCCACGTCTACTCGGAACTAGACATCGTCTTCGGGAACTCCTCCCCAGGCTCCACTAGACACTTTTACGCCAACGGTCTCCACATAGCCGATAACCGCTCTGGCACCGTCGAGTAATAACATCAGGACCGCCTAGGGAGTACCCGCCTCAAAATGGAGAGTTACCCGAAAAAGGATCCGACTAAAATATGAGTTCTTTGGGTAAAAATCAGGAAAAAGCCCTATTTTTGGGGGTATTTTGGTGCCGCGGGAGTGATTTGAACACTCGGCACTCCGGTCTTCAGCTTCGCCCTCCCCCAAGGGGAGTCGGACGCTCTCCCAGGCTGAGCTACCGCGGCAGACGATATAGGGAGACCACCGTTTTTCATATAAAGATTGCTAATAAAACGGATTTCAGCAGGTGTTCTTGGAACGGGGGTCTGAGTGTTCTGGTCTTCACAGACCCTGAATCATGATCCGATAAACCTTGAATGCGTGCGACCACTCCGGAATATGGACTTTATTAGGCAAAACCGTAAATGGTCTGATGATTCATTTGGTGACGTCTAGGATGAAGAGTTCTGACCTCGTTAGAGGTGTAGAAATACTGACAGATACATGTTTGAACATCAGGCCAGGGGAGAACGTTCTCGTCGTCACCGACACGAATATGATAAAGATGGCCGAGCTGATCGCCACCGTGGCTTCGAAGAGAGGTGCCGACGTTGCAATCACCACGATGGCCCCGCTCCCGGAGCCTTGCGAGGATGGCCTCGGCTATGTCTTGGCAGTTTCCCCTTTAACGGGCGCTGGATGCGACCGCGACTACCCTCAACTCAGATCACCGCGTTACCCCGATCCGCTCGGTTTCAACGTTAGCACCATAAACCACATAAATTCTTTCTCTCTAGGCTATCAACGGCGTAGGTGGAAAATGATGTCGAAGGAGCTCGATGAAAGGGCGGAGTTGATCAAGCTTGCAGGAGGGATGCTCAATTCGATCGTGGAGGGTTTGCAGGAGATCGACTTGGAGACTAGAAAGAGGATCATGGAGAGGGGTGGCGAGGCTTGTGCCGCAGCGACGGAAGGCCTCGGAATAGCCCGACGAATCGCTGAGGAGACGACGGATATTGGAGAGATTCTGGAGAGGGTCAACGAGGAGATTCCATGGTGCGGCGCTTGGGCGCGTAAAGGCGACACCATTCGATCCGTATGTGCTGAATGCGGCTGTCCCCTTGTGAGAAATAAGGTGGTAGAGCTCACAGGGACCTTCTGCTACTGCTCCAGAGGCTGGGTGAAAAGGGTTTTTGAAACGTTGTTGAAGAAACCAGTGGAAGTCGAACTGGAAAAATCAATTGGACTTGGAGATGACGTCTGTAAATTTGTAGTTTATGTTTAAACGAATTAGCGAATTTTTCATTTGAAACTAAATGGATGAAACTTCGGAAAAACCCATGAAATCTAGGACTGGTGAGATACAAATCTCCTTCTAAAAAATGTAATTCGGCTTCAGGTTATCGGGGAGGGATCAATGATAATTACTTCATCTGCGTAGCTACAATCATGTTTAAACCCATTCTCGAAAAGCTTGGGAAGGAGGTGTCCGGGGATATCGCGTTCAACTTCGTCTCCGAAATCAGCCGCCACCACCGGATTCAGGCGAGCCCCGGTCTGAGGGCCGCCGTGAACTACGCCGTCGAAACCCTGAAGGGATACGGGCTTGACGCCATGGTCCACGAGTATCCCGCAGACGGCGAATCCTACTGCTGGAGCAGCCTACAGTTCAAGGAGTGGAGCTGCCGGGACGCTGAGCTCAGGCTTATCGAGCCGGCGGAGGAGGCGCGACCCCTGGCCCGCTGGTCGGAGTCCAAGTTCAGCCTCATCCAGAGGAGCCATCCGACGCCCGGTGGCTGCTGTGAGGTCGAGGTTGTTGTCCTTGATAAGGGGGAGGAGGATGCCGACTACAAGCGTGTCGATGTGGAGGGGAAGGTTGTCCTCACCAACGGCGACCTCAACCGTGTCTATGAGATGGCGGTCGAGCGTCGAGGGGCGCTTGGGATCATCTTCGACGGAACCTGGGTGAGGCCTCCAGCCCTATTGGAGGGGGAGCTCGATGACGCGCTCAGGTACACAAGCTTCTGGTGGGCCGGCGACGAGAAGCCTTGCTTCGGCTTCGTTCTCACCCCCAGGACGGGGCGGTGGCTGAGGGAGCTGGTGAAGAAACAGAGGGGGAAGCCTGTGAAGGTCTGGGCGAAGGTCGACTCCCAGATCTATTCGGGCTCGATTGAGAATGCGGTCGCCACCATCCCGGGCGAGACCAATGAGGAGGTGGTGGTCGTCGCCCACATCTGCCACCCCCAGCCATCGGCCAACGACAACGCCTCCGGCAGCGCCGCAGCCATAGAGGCGGCCAGGGCGCTTTGGAAGCTCATCGCCCAGGGGGTCCTGCCGAAGCCCCGGAGGACAATACGTTTCACTCTGGTACCGGAGATGGCGGGCACATATGCGCATCTGGCTGAGAACGAGGAGTGCATCCCAAAGATGGTAGCTGCCATCAACCTGGACATGGTCGGTGAGAAGCAGGATGTCTGCGGCGGCCCCCTCATTGTGGAGAGGACGCCCGAGGCGATGCCATCCTTCGTCAATGCCTTGATGGAGGTCATCTTCGATGAGGTCAAGGCCGAGGTGGGGAACCTGGGAGGGAGCGCCAAGTACGCCCTCTTCAAGCACGCCGTCACCCCCTTCTCCGGGGGCAGCGACCACTACATCTACTCGGACCCGACGGTGGGCGTCCCCAGCCCCATGCTCATCCAGTGGCCCGACAAGTTCTGGCACACCAGCTACGACACCCTGGACAAGGTCGACCCCGAGATGCTCGGGAAGGTCGCTCTGATGACCGGGACTTACGCCTACTTCATCGCCAACGCAGGACCAAAGGAGGCCATCTGGTTAGCATCCGAGGTAGCGGCCCGCCAGAAGCGGGATCTGGTCATGGAGGTGCAGGCCCAGGTGACCGCGGCCCTGAGTGCGGCTGTCGAGGGCGAGGATCCTGGGAAGAAGCTTGCTGAGGCCATCTCAAAGCTTAGGAAAAAGATTTCCTACCGCCTGAGCCGCTCCGTCGAAGCTGTGAGGAGCGTGAGGCGGCTCGCGGACGAGGACCCAAGATACGGAGCGGTTGAGGAACGATTGATCTCCGAACTTGAGGCCGCTGGGAAGACCGAACGGAAGCTCGCGGAGAAGGCGATAACAGACTACGCAGAGGCGAGGGGTCTAGCACCCCTGCCCAGGGTCAGGAAAGGGCGCCTCAAGAAGTTGGAGAGGAAGGCGTCAGGCATCGTGCCCCGCCGTCTCTTCAGAGGACCGGTCTCAGTAAGGCCCTGGGTGAGGAAGCTGTCTAGGGAGGACCGCGATGCGTGGTGGAGGCTGGGGAAGGAGCACAGAGAGGATCAGATACTAGGTACCCTGGCCATGTACTGGGCCGATGGCGAGAGGAGCCTGCTGGAGGTCTCACGGCTGGTGGAGCTGGAGGCAGGTAGGACCGACTTGGAGTATCTGGTCAGCTACTTCGGCCTCCTGAGGAAGATGGGGCTGGTGGATTTCGCCTAGGAGCGACAAACATATACGAGGAGACGCGGAATTATCTGGTGCACGGGGCCGGTGGTCTAGTGGTATGACACCGCCTTGACGTGGCGGCGGTCGCCGGTTCGATCCCGGCCCGGCCCACCACTCTGTTTTATGTAATTGTAGCTGCTTATATCGGGTTTTTGAGCGCGTCAGTGGTTAGTCATAAGGGTTTTTCTGGTTTTCGTCTTTGTTTGGTTTGGGTGTGTTTGTTCACTGTTTCTTTGATTCGCTGGTGGTGTTTCGTCCGGGTCTTGGGTTCTGGGGGCTGTGCGGCTCGCGTTCGCGTCCCTGTGTTGGGGGCGTGTTTTTGACTGGAATCGGACCCCTTTTTGATGAGAATCGCGGCCGGATGGCGTCGTTTCCTCGCTTCTTTCGTTGAACGGCTTATTTTTCACGTGCGGAGACAATGCCCCCCCTCCCTCCTTCTTTGATCGATAGTTTGGGGATTGCATGGTTTCTCTGGAGTCTTTCTTCGTGCTAGGTTTGTTAAGGACGAGTACGTGTTCGCGAACGTGAACTTGATATATTTTGAATATTGTTTTATACCAGGAGATTGGTGATGCCTTCTTTCAAGTTTCATTTTCAGGAGATTGATTGGGTCATCTACTTGCCCAGTCATGGGAATGAGGGGAGGCTCTATGAGAAATATGGAGTGGCTTATCGGGACAGGAGGAGAGGCAGGTCTCAGCCCGGTAGGAAGGTGAATTTGAAGGATGTCTTATCGAAATCGGAGATCGGGAAGAAATACCCTCACACCGTGGGATTCTTCCTAGCGTCTTCTGGGAAGGGTTCGAACTGGAAACCCGATTATTTGAGAATAAAAGTTATTAGAAAGATCACAGAATTTTACGACTTCTTGAGAGAACTTGGATTGTAGAACCGCACGCTTTATCGAATGCGCGCACCTCGACGTGGCGGCGGTCGCCGGTTCGATCCCAGCACACCACCTTTTTAATTCTCTTGAACAGAAACCCCTCTAGAATTGACTACATCAAAAGAAGATGTCATGAAATGGACAAAGGAGGTCCAGCTGAAGGACGGGACAAAGGTCCTCCTAATGCCAGAGGTCAAAAAGGACCTTGAGATGCTATGGGAGATTTACTCAACACTATAGGCGTATAGTCTCAGGTTTCTGCTTGGACCAATAACAAGGAGAACGATAGAGGGTTGGATAGAGAACCTTGACTATGATAAGTTATTGCCAATCCTAGCAGTTGTAAAAAACACATCAGGGCGGGATATCGTTATTGCAAGTGCAACGCTCTCCTTCTCCGAGAGGGAGGTCTTCAAACACAAAGCAGAGTTTGGGATAGTTTCCATGACGATTATCAGGATAAAGGACTCGGCAACCAACTGACCCAGCATATGATCGACATAGCCCGAGATAAGGGATTGAAGAAGGTATCTCTCAATGTATTCACCGACAACGAGAAAGCGATCCACGTCTACAAGAAATGCGGCTTCAAGATCGAGGGCCTACTGGAGAAGGAACATTACAAAGATGGAGAATATGGCGAAGACTACCTTATGGCCATACTTCTATGAGGCGGCCTACACGAAGCTTCCTGTGTTAGTCATCATTAGACAGGGAGGTAAATCTTAAAAAGGCAAATATTAGCTGAACAACTTTAGCCGCAACTTTGCAGTTCTCTCGTGCACGGAGGGTAAATAAGAGAATGCATCCAGCTATCTCTGCCCTTGTACTATAATTAAATACGGATTGAGGTGATGGTTAAAGGGACATTCGATTCTTGAGGGTCTCGATCATGGACGTTCTTGAATTTCCCGAGAGGGTTGTGGAAGCGGACGTTTTGGTCATCGGCGGGGGCAGCGCCGGGTGCATTGCGGCCATCAAGGCGAAGGAGGCGAACCCGGGGCTGAGGGTGGTTGTGATGGAGAAGGCATGCCTCAGCCGGAGCGGCGCCATAGCCATGGGGATGGACGCCCTGAACGTCGTGGCTGTCCCCGGCGTCTCAACGCCGGAGGAGTACGTGGAGTCGATGACCATCGCCTGTGAAGGGGTCCTCAACGCTGACCTCTGCCGGGTCGAAGCCGAGAGGAGCTTCGAGGTCCTGAAGGAACTGGAGAGTTGGGGCGTGAGGTTCCCTAAGGACGAAGCCGGCCGATACAGGGTCCACAGGGTCCACTCGAAGGGCAGCTTCCTTGTGGAGATGGACGCCCCAGACCTGAAGAAGGTTCTGGCCCGTCGGGTCAGGGAGCGGGGTGTGGAGGTCTTGGAGAGGACGATGGCGACCCGCCTACTCGTAGAGGGCGGCGTCGTCGTAGGAACAGTCGGCTTCAATATCCGCTCCGGCGACTTCGTCGTCTGCCCCGCGAAGGCGACCATCTTGACGACGGGGTGCGCCGGCCGCTTCGGCCTCCCCAAGAGCGGCTACCTCTACGGCACCTACGAGTTCCCTGGAAACGCGGGGGACGGCTACTCTATGGCCTACAGGGCCGGCGCTGAGCTCACGGGCTTCGAATACCTCCAGATCCTGCCCCTCATCAAGGACTTCAACGGGCCCTCCCTCTACGTCGCCCAGGTGCGAGGCGCCAGGGTGGTGAACGCCCTAGGTGAGAGGGTCGGCGGACGCCTAGGGGAGAGGGAGATGGTCGACATGAGGGCCATCTACGAAGAGTTCAAAGCGGATAGGTCTCCCGTCTACCTCGACATGAGGCACCTCTCAGAGGAGAGGATCAGGGAGATCGAGGCCGTAATGTTCGGCTCCGAGCGCCCTACCAGGAGGGATTTCTTCAAGGGCAGGGGCATCGACTTCCGCAGGGCGCCCGTCGAACTCCACATAACCGAGCCCTACCTCTGCGGAGGCCACGGCCTCTCGGGCGTCGTCATCAACACAGATGCTGAAACCTCGCTTAAGGGTCTTTATGCAGCGGGAGATGTTGCGGCGGTCCCATGGCAGTACCTCACAGGAGCCTTCGTCTTCGGATCCATAGCAGGGGAGAACGCGGCCCGATACGCATCCAGCAGAGGAATGCCCGAGGTAGATGAGAGAGCCGTCAGAGAGGAGAGGAAGCGGATCCAGAGGCATCTCTCCGCCGGCGACAGCATAAGCCCGAGCATCTTAGAGTACAAGCTCAGGAGGATGGTGAACGACTACATAACCCCACCGAAGAGCGAGAGGAAGCTAAAGACAGCCTTGAACTGGACCGCAAGGTTCCAGCGAGACCTCCCCAGGGTGAAGGCCCACGACCTCCACGGGCTTATGAGGATCATGGAGCTCTACTGCATCCTCGACTGCGCCGAGATGTCCGCGAGGGCCTCCCTAGAGAGACGGGAGAGCCGCTGGGGCCTCGCCCACTACAGGGTTGACTACCCCGAGAGGAACGACGAGAAGTGGCTTAGGCACATCATCATCAGCATGGATTTGGAGACAGGTGAGATGAAGTTGGCTACGAGGCCCGTCTCGGCGTGGAGGGAGACGTAGATGCCTGTAAAGGTCGAACTGGAGAGGTGCGACGGCTGCGGTCGATGCGTAGAAGCGTGCCCGATGGACGTCCTTAGACTGGAGGAGGGGAAGCC
>CAZWKG010000008.1:11467-14965 GCA_964634705.1 uncultured Candidatus Bathyarchaeia archaeon
CCTACATCCTTTCAGCGTCAGAGCTCTCCATACAGGTATCCTAGTCGAACCTACTCTACATTTCTGATCTACGCTATATGAGAGGAGACACTGTCTACGCTCCTCCTCTTCTTCAGCTCCTCATAGATCTCAGAGAAGGCGATGAACTCCATTTCGTAGATGGGAGTGAAGTCGGCTGGATGCGGGAAAAGTACGACATAGCTACCTTCAATATCTGAAAGCCTGAAAATCCTCTGGATAGTTACTTCTTCGAAGTCCGGCGCTTTTTCTTCGAAGTCTGGCGATTTCGCTCCTCTTCATGGCGTTCCTCCATCATCTCCCTCAGTATCCTCAGTATAGAGAGGTAGTGATCCATCGCTGCGTAGAACCACCTTTGAATATGGTCGGGGTAGTCAACGGGGAACGCAAGATACATCGCACTCTCCTCCCCCGCGGCAGCCCTGATGAGTTCCAAGCAGCTGTCCTTCCAGTCGCGGAGCTTGGCACAGTTCGATAGGCCCAGCTGGTAGACGGCTCCCGCCCTCTCAGGGAAACGGAAAGAGTTCATCCTCTCTCCACGTTCTATTAGAGCATCTACCCTATCCAGCAGCGGGCCTGAGGACATCGATCGTCCCCATCTGGGTGGAGGTATATTAATGATTGTGAGTAGCGTAGCTTCACCACTAATTGAATATCCCAATCAAAGCCGGAAGCCCTAGGAAGCCTGATCTCTTCACTGTTGATGCTGAATGCTCTATGAGATTTAATCTGCCACCTACGGGGATCCAAGTTGAAGCCTAAGGGGTATAGCAGCTAGGTTCTGGGTTGGAACCATCTTTCGAGGGTGGTCCGCTCGCGCCCCCTCTTGTACCCTTTCTCGATCTTCTCCACCGCCTTTATCACCCGCCCCATATCGAAGTCGTGCTCCTCACATAGGAATTCGACGATGCCTTCGACGTCGGGGGGCCGCCACTCTAGCCTGTAGTCGTCGGTGGTCCTCGGCTTCAGGAACAGCTCCCTGATCTCCTCTACGGTGTGAGGGAACTCCGCATTCTTGATATGGGGGAGGGCGGCCTCCAAGCTGCCGTGCTCCTTCACCAGCCTAAGCGCTGTTTTGGGGCCGACGCCCTTCACCCCCTTCGGGTTGTAGTCCGTGCCGACGAGGATGCCGATGTCGACGAGCTGCCCCCTGGTGATCCCGAGGTCCCTCAAGAGAGCATCGAGGCCTATAAGCTCCGGCTCGATCTTGATGTAGAGTTTCTTCCTCGGCAGCTTCCTCCTCCCTGTGATGGAGAGGTTCCGCACGAGCCTGGGTGCCCCGAAAAGTAGGGAGTCGAAGTCCTGGCTGGCGGCCGCCCACACCTCGCCCTTCCCCGCCATATACGCGGACTGGGCCTCCCCCTCCCCCGGCGCCTGGACCCATGGCACCCCCATAAGCGTCAGCAGCCTCTTGGCGTCCTCGACCATGGTGGAGGTCGTGGTAACCGCCTGCTGCGCGTACCTCCTGGCCTCCTCTGGTCTCCCCTCCTGCAAGGCCCTCTCGTATTTGACCTTGGCTTCGCGCCTCGCCTCCGTCCGCCTCTCTAAAGCCGTCGCCTTGAAGTCGTGGGGCCTCCCGTCGAAGACGTAGGCGACGCGTATCCCCGCTTCGATGAGGTTTGAGTTCCTGTAGACAAGGCCGCTCAGGTGGCTGGTGACCCGGCCCTGCCTGTCGCGGAGGGGCTCCCCCCTGCGGCCGCGGATGATGGCTAGAAACTGGTAGAGGATGTTGTGGCCGTCGAAGGCTATCCTCCGCCCGGCAAGATCCCCTATGGCGATCCTCTTCGCCTCGACAAGGTCGCCGAGCTGGACCCCCAAGGCTCACACCTTCGTGAGCTCGATTCTCCGCTTGTCCCTGGCCATGCCCAAGACCCGTATGAGGCCCTGGATCTCGAGGCCCATCAAGGTCTCCTCGAAGAACCTCATATCTAGGTCGCCGTGCAGCTTCTGCACGGACTTGTAGAGCTCCTCTTCCTCCAGGGCGCCGTTCCTGCTGAGGGTCTCTATGATGGTCGACGCCACTAGCCTGTCGTTCACCGAGTCCACCTATGCGACCGCCATCATGGGCCTCTGAGGCTCCTTGAACCTCTTCGCCATCTCCAGATACCACTTCTCCATATCCGGCGTCACCGATGGCGAGATCTCCGATATCGCCTTCTCGAATTCGGCGAGGTTAACCGCCTCGGCATCCGTGTCCCTGCGCAGCGCGTTTATGGCCGCCTCCCTGCATATGGAGTCGATATCTGCACCGGAGTAGCCAGACAGCCTTCTCGCCAACGACCCTAGGTCAACGCTGCTGTCCAGCGGCATATCTCTGGTCTTGATCTTAAGTATCTCAAGCCTGGCCTCTTCGTCTGGCGGGGGTACGTATACTAAGCGGTCGAACCTTCCGGGCCGAAGCACGGCCTTATCGATGATGTCAGGCCTGTTTGTGGCGGAGAGGACCATGACATTCTGCAGCGTCAGCAGGCCGTCTATCTCTGTCAACAACTGGCTGATCACCCTCTCCGTGACCCGAGAGTCGGATATGCCCGCGCCTCTAATGGGAACCAACGAGTCGAACTCGTCGAAGAAGATGATGGCGGGCGCGGCCATACGTGCCTTCCGGAATATTTCCCTGATCGCCTTCTCGGACTCGCCGACCCACTTGCTGAAAATCTCGGGCCCCCGTATGGAGATGAAGTTCGCCTCGGACTCCGTTGCGACGGCCCTCGCAAGGAGGGTCTTGCCGCAGCCGGGGGGCCCGTGGAGGAGGATCCCCTTCGGCGGGGTGATGCCGAGGCGCGTGAACATCTCAGGCTTCTTCAGGGGCCACTCCACAGCCTCCCGTAGGTTCTGCTTCACGTCCTCCAGCCCGCCGACATCCTCCCAGTGGACGTTCGGCGTCTCGATGAAGACCTCTCGCATCGCTGTGGGGGTCACCTCCCTGAAGGCGGCGAGGATGTCATCGTTGGTTACCTCCATCTGGTCTAGGACCTCGTGCGGGATCCGCTTCTCCTCGAGGTCGATCTGGGGGAGATAGCGCCGCAGCGCCTTCATCGCAGCCTCCCTGCAGAGGGCGGCGAGGTCGGCTCCAGTGTAGCCGTGGGTGATCTCCGCTATGTGTTTAAGGTTGACATCCTTGGCAAGAGGCATCCCCCGGGTGTGGATCTGCAGGATCTCGAAGCGGCCCCCACTGTCGGGGATGCCGATCTCGATCTCCCTGTCGAACCTGCCGGGCCTCCTGAGGGCCGGGTCGAGTCCTTCGGGCCTGTTGGTGGCGCCGATGACGATGACGTTCCCCCTCCCCTTGAGGCCGTCCATGGATGCGAGGAGCTGTGCGACCACGCGGCGCTCAACCTCCCCTGTGACCTCGCTCCTCTTCGGGGCTATGGCGTCGATCTCGTCGATGAATAGGATGCTCGGCGCGTTCTTCTCCGCGTCCTCGAACATCTTCCTCATCCGGGCCTCGGACTCGCCGTAGAACTTGCTCATGATCTC
>CAZWKG010000009.1:0-14413 GCA_964634705.1 uncultured Candidatus Bathyarchaeia archaeon
AGATCGCCATCTCGTGGTCGTCGATGGCGCAGCTGAAGTTGTAGAGGGGCCAGACCCGGTACCTGTCACCAACCCTAGGGTGGGGCGTGGTCGAGATACGCAGGGCCGGCCAGTCCCGGACCGCGGGGTTCGGATGAGTGAGGTCGGTCTTGATGCGAACGACGGCCTGCCCCTTCCTGTAAGTGCCGCCGAGCATCCTCTTCCAACGGTCGAGGTGGGCCTCGGGGGTTAGCCCTCTGCAAGGGCAGGCCTTCTTCGCCAGGTAGAGCTTCTTGAACTCGGATGGTAAACAGGTGCAGACGTAGGCGGCGCCTTTGGCCAGCAGCTTCTCCGCGTACCCGTAGTATATGGGGAGCCGATCCGATTGGACGTAGACCTCGTCGGGGTCTGTGTCGAGCCATCTCAGATCCTCCATGATCCAGTCGTACATCTTGGGGATGGGGGCCTTAACCTCTGGGGATGTGTCCTCGAACCTTAGAACGAACTTCCCCCCGTACATGCGCGAGTATTCGTGGCAGAGGATGACCGGCCGCGCGCTCCCCAGGTGCAGGGGTCCGTCAGGGTTCGGGGCGAAACGGGTGCGGACCTCCTCAAACCGCTCCACGTTCGGCAGGGGCGGAAGACCCCGCTTCTCCTCGACCGCCTTAGGCTCCAGCAGCTCCGGCCACCGCTCTTGAAGCATCGACCGCTGTCGATCCACGGGCCATGAGTTCACCTTCTCCACTATCTCGGCCACGAGGGGCACCAGATCCCTCGCCCTCGCCCTAAGCTCGGGGAATTCTGCGAGGAGCTTGCTCAGTACGGGCCCGCTCTGGGCTCTCCCTCCGTGTTGAGACGCGTTGAGGACCGCATACTTTAAAGCAGCGTCCTTGCACTCCTCTGAACCAGTGGCCAAAGCCGCCATCCCCATGAAATGGAACCTAAGACGCGATGGGGTGTTCGTTGGAGTAAGGTGAAAGACGCCTATTATGCTTTTCCAAACGGAAATTATCGACAGAAGGAGCTGAACGGCGACAGTCCCTAATTTCTCAGAGCCTTCTCGTTGGAACCTACGGGTAAACTCTTTATCCTAATTGTAACTTTTTAAGTTCATGAGATAATGATGGTTTGGAGATGTAGATATTGCCGAGGGCGTATGTCCTAATAAACGTGGAGGCGGGGGCTGAGAACGAGGTCCTGAAGGATCTGAAGGAGATCCAGGAGGTCAAGGAGGCCCACACCATCTACGGCGTCTATGACATCATCGCTCGCGTCGAGACGGGGAATATGGAAGAGCTGAAGAATGTCGTCAGCTGGAAGATAAGGCGATTGAACAACGTGAGATCAACAATAACCACCCTATGTGTGGAGCTGTAGTTTTAAATCAAATACTTACACTCAAAGAGCACTCCAAAGCGGCGTCCTTACACTCTTATGAACCCATAGCCTCAGCATTCATCCGCATGGAGCGGAACCTACGATTAAGCGGGCCCTCTTCAGAGTAAGGAGAGGGACGCCTATTATGCTTCTCCAAACAAACTGTCAGTCGAAGCTCAATTGCACTTGGCTAGCACGGTTAGTAGGTTCTCTCCACGTAGTAGTCGACGAGCTCTAGGAGGTCCCGCTTCGCTTCTGAATCGGGAAATATGCCCAGCATCTTCTTCGCCTCCTCTGCATACTTCCTCGCGTAGTCTATTGTGTAGCTGAGCGACCCGAGGCTGCCCAAAAGCTCGCAGGCGGCCTTGATGTCACTTGAGGAGGCGTCCTTAGCGCCGAGGACGCGCTCGATCTTCTTTATCTCTTCTGGGGACGCGTGATGGAGGGCGTGGATGACTATTAGGGTCTTCTTCCCTTCCCTGAGGTCGCTCCCCACGGGCTTTCCGAGAGTCCTCTCGTCCGCCGTCACATCGAGGTAGTCGTCCACCAGCTGGAATGCGATGCCTGCCTTCCACGCGTAGCCGCCGAGGCGTTCAACCTCCTTTGTACTGCCGCCTCCGACGACGGCCCCGACCTCAGCGCAGGCTTTGAAGAGGGCGGCGGTCTTACCACTTACCATCGAGAAGTAGTCTTCCTCAGACATGTCGCTGAGTTGGGTATAGGATACGTCGAGGACTTGCCCCTCGCAGATGGCTATCGCGGCGTCGGTAACGCGCTCGATGCAGGCCTTGACGACGCTGCACGGCACAATCCCTATAGGCGCATGTTTAGTGATCGCCTCGTAGACCTTTGCGAAGAGGAGGTCGCCGCTTGCTATGCCATAGGGCAGCCCCCACCGCTTGTGGACCGTCTGCACCCCTCGCCTCAGGTCGGAGTTGTCCATTATGTCGTCGTGTATGAGCGTAAAGTTGTGCAAAACCTCTATGGCAGCCGCGAAAGGCACTGCGACATCCGGGTCGCCGCCAACCACCTCACAGGACTTCAGAACAAGGTAAGGCCTCAGGCGCTTCCCCCCAGCCTTGATGATATGCTTCGCGGCGTCGTAGAGGACTTCGGGCTTCCTTGACTCAAGCAGCTCTTCGATGAAGTTGTCGACCTTTATCGCGCTCTGTTTCAGCTTCAGTCCGATGGATGTCATAATTTCAACCCTTGACGAAGGCATAGACACTTATGAGACTAGATAAAAGTTACCATAAACCTGTAGTGGTGGCCTTGCTAAACGCTCCTTAGGGCATAGTCCTCAGGGCTGAACCCTCTCAGCCGGAGCCACTCGGCCGTCCTTCCGAGGATGATGACGGGCACACGTTTCAGCTCCTCCACCTCCCCAGCTCCGACGAGGAACATCACCGTCCTGAACTCCCGTAGAATGAGTCTGATGTGCTCCCTCAAAGCGTCCGGTCCCTCCACAGCCTTCTCCAAGAAGGGCTTGGCCATGCCGACGGCGTCGGCCCCGAGCGCGATTGCCTTCGCCATCTCCACGCCCGTGCGGATGCCGCCCGAGGCGATGATCTTCAGCTTCGTGGACTTGCTGGTCTCCACGACGCTGACCGCGGTGGGGATGCCCCAGTTCCAGAGGACCTCCCCCAAGGCCTCCTGTTCCCGTTCGCCGACCTCCCTGGCGATGTGGTGCTCTACCGCCGCCCAGCTGGTCCCTCCGACGCCGCTCACATCCAGGGCCTCGACGCCGGCCTCCTCGAGCTTGACAGCCTCCTCGTAGGCGACGCCGCACCCAGTCTCCTTCATCACCACGGGGACATCGATCCCGTCGACGACCTCCCGCACCTTGCCCAGGACCCCCCCGTAGTGGGTCTCCCCCTCCAACTGGATAGCCTCCTGCAGCGGGTTCATATGTATGGCCAGAGCGTCCGCCTCGATCATGTCGACGCAGCACTGGGCCTCTCGGGCGCCCCAGCCGAGGGAGAGCTGGGGGCAGCCGAGGTTCCCGATGACGAGGGCTGAGGGAGCTCTCTCCCTGACTACCCTGAAGGTATGCTCTGTCTCAGGGTTCTCCAGAGCGATCCGCTGGCTGCCGACGCCTATGCCGATGTCGAGGTCCTCAGCCGCCGACGCAAGGGCCGCGTTGATCTCCTTGGCCTTCTCTGTGCCGCCGGTGATGGCTGAGATGATGAGGGGTGCTGAGAGGCGTCTGCCGAAGAGCTCGATGCCTGTGGAGGCGTCCTTCAGGTCCATCTCGGGTAGTGCCCGGTGTATCAGCCTGACATCCTCGAGGCCCGTGCCGATGTCTGCCTGGACATCCTCCTCCAGTGAGAGCCGGATGTGCCGCTGCTTCCGCTTCTCTATGGCGTCCAAAACCTTCACCTGGTGAGGATGGTGCCCCTTACAGGTTCCCCCCTGAGGGCTTTAAGGATGACGCCAGGCTTCGACGCGTTGACGATATGAACATCGACCCCGGCCTCGACAGCGACGGCAGCCTCCGACACCTTTCCGAGCATGCCGCCTGTGACATCGGTCGTCGACGCCCCCCCGATCTCCACCAGTCCCCTCAGCCTATCAAGTGGTAGGCGCTCAATGAGCCTAGCCTCTGGGTCGAGCTTCGGATTTGAGGTGTAGACCCCATCAACGTCAACGCCGAACAGGAGTCGTGACGCGTCCAGATCCACAGCTATTCGGACGGCGATCTGGTCCCCAGAGAGGATGCTGAACCCCCTAGAGCGGTCGAGGACAGCGTCGCCGTATAGGACGGGTATTATTCCTAGATCGACGAGGCGCCTGACTATGTCTAATTCGACGGCGCCGATGCGCCCTTCGTCAGTGACGATGAAGGAGGAAGGAGCAACCGAGACAGCGGATACAGCCACATCTAAGAGCGCGTCGACGATGAGGCTGCTGAGCTCGACCATCGCCCGATGGGTCTTAGAGAATCCTAGGACCTGAGGGTGGGAGATGAACCCCTCGGTGATGCCATACCGCTTTGCGACGGGGTGGCCGAAGGACCCGCCACCGTGGACAACGACGAGCCTCCGAATCTCAGCGGCGGCGATCTCCTCCGCGAGACGCCTAATATTCCACTCGTCTGCTGTCATGGGCGCATCTTTTTTGGTGACGACGGAGCCTCCGAGCTTTAGGACCATCACGTCAACTAATCCCCCTCGTCTCCACCCCCTGGTAGGAGACCTTGACCCTGATGGGGACCCCCCGCTCCCCTCGGATCGCGTCCTCCACCCGTTTTAAACAGGAATCCTCGGCCAGAGCGATCATACACCCCCCGCCCCCGGCACCCGTCAGCTTAGCTCCGAGGGCCCCCGCCCTCCGCGAGGCGTGAACCATCATGTCCAGCTCTGGGCTCGATACGCCGAGGGCGGCGAGGAAGCCGTGGTTTATGTTCATCAGGTCCCCCAGCCGGGTCAGGTCGGCCTCTAAGAGGGCGGTTAATCCTTCCTGGGATATGTTTCCCAAGGCGTCGATCATGTTGTCGACGACCTCAGTGTTCCGATCCCTCAGGGCGCGGACGATATCGACCATACGGCGGGTCGATCGTTTGCGCCGGGTGTTTCCGACGACGAAGGGAGGGCTGCCGTCCACCTCGAACCTCTCGAAGCCGACGTCCCTCTCGTACCTGAGGATGCCGCCGTAGGTGGAGATGTTGTTGTCGACGCCGCTCGGCGTCCCGTGCACCACCCTCTCACCCTCATAAGCCAGGGAGCAGATCTCCTCCTTGGAGAGGCCCCCGCCCAGCAGTGATCCGACGGCGGCTACGGTCGCCACGGATATGGCTGCTGAGGAGCCGAGGCCCACGGCTATGGGTATCTCGGAGCGGACGATGAGGTCTAGGCCTGACCCTACGCCGAGGTGCTCCATTGTCCTGCGGGCTGCCACGTTGAAGGCGGCGAGCCTTCGGCCTCTCCATGCCTCTCCCCGCTTGGGGTGGTACCTGTCCCCCAAGAAGTATCCGGAGAAGCCGATGTCCTCGGCATTGATGAATATCTTGTTGTCGCTCCTCTCCTCCGCAATCACCCGGGCCCTCTTGTCTATGGCTAGGACGACGGAGGGACCCCGGTAGACGACGCTGTGCTCCCCGAAGAGGATTGCCTTCCCCGGAGCCGAGGCTTCCACGGCCATGCTGTTACCTACCGGGTTATCTTGGCTGCCGCATACCCGACAACAGCTGAATATTCGCCCGTCACGTCGCCGCTCGTATGGTAGGCCAGCAACTCAGCCCTCGCAGCATCGAGCATCTTCGAGGCGATGATGACGGCTGAGACGGGGCCGTAGCCGCACATGCTGATGCGGTTTGCGCGCACCCTCTTCTGGAGGGCGGCCTCGTCCATGGAGAGGATGCTATCGATGACCATCCGGTCCTTCCTGTTGGCGGAGTCCTGAGGCTCCTGATGGGTGAGGTCGGTGGATGCCACGACGACGGTGTCTGTCCCCCTGACGGCCTCTGCGACGGCCCTCCCTACCTCCATGCTAGAATCGAGGTCTTGGAACCTCATACAGAGGGGGACAAACCTCACGTCTGAGCCGAATATATACTGGAGGAAGGGGAGCTGAACCTCGATGGAGTGCTCCCTGACGTGGGCCCACTCATCAATATCAATGAGATCGGAGGCCTTGAAGATGGCATCAGCCAGACCCTCATCGATCTCGACCTCGCCCAGGGGCGTCTCCCATGCACCCCTACTCATCATAGCGACAGGGCTGCCAAGCCCGGTGTGGTTCGGGCCTATTACGACGACCGACCGCGGCTTGGTCTCCACGGCTAGGTGGTAGTAGCTGTGGGCCGCCACCGGTCCAGAGTACATGTAGCCCGCATGGGGGCAGACCACGGATATGATACTTCTCTCCACAGACTTCGGCTCCGGCAGCCTGCCAGGCCCAAGCCTGTGCTTGAAGCAGTCCTCGATGGCCCTCCTCAGATTGTCCGGATCGGCGGGGTAGAAGGCTCCAGCCACACATGGTCTCCTGACACGCATGTTAAGCCACCTAAAGTGGGGTCTCAAACGCGTCTATTGATATGGGTAAGTCGCCTTCCGGCGGCAGCTCGTTCTTCTCCCGTTTTACCTCCCTGCAGAGGAGCCAGTAGGCGACGGCCAGGGACCTCCGCCCCTTGTTGTTCATGGGTATGATGAGGTCGATGTTCGAAAGGGAGTTGTCGGTGCTGCAGAAGGCGACCACCGGGACGCCTATCTCCGCTGCTTCCTCCACGATCTGGTCGTCGGCGAGGGCGTCCGTGACCACCACCGCCACCGGCTCAAAGTAACCTGAGAAGGAGGGGTTCGTGAAGGTCCCCGAGGTGAACCGCCCGATCCGGGGCACGGCGCCTGTGAGCTCGCAGAACTTTTGGACCGGCATCCTCCCATAGCGCTTAGAGGATGCCACGACCACCTTCGACATGTCGAGGCGGGCTAGGAACTTCGCCGCGACCTTGATCCTCTTGTCCATCTTCTCCACGTCGAGGACGAACAGCCCGTCGGGCCGGACCTTGTATATGTAGGGCTCCATGTCCTTCGTCTTGACCCGGGTCCCGATGTGGACGCCGGCGGAGAGGAGGACCTCCTGCGGCAGGAGCAGTTCTTCAGACTCTTGAGCGTCCAACTCAGCTTCCCCTCCTAATGTCTATGTTCTCCCTCTCCTCGTAAAATTTGAGTATCTCGTCGATGAGCTCTACATGTGACAGGAGCATCCTCCTACAGCAGTATCTTTCCAAGCCCAGATCGTCGAGCACCTCCTTCGGCGGTTCACCCCGGGCGACGCGCCGGGCGAAGGGCTCCCACTTGTCTCCTATGACCTTGCCGCATGAGAAGCACCTAACAGGTATGATCATGTCGGTTTTTCAGCCTCATCCATCACGCGCAACTGAATAAAGCACAGAGACAACTTATATCTTTTAAACTTAATGCTATGTGAAAAATTTCAACTTTCTCAAAAGGTCGTTCTTAAAATGAAAATAGTTAACACGCGGCGGAACCTTAGATTTTGTTGGTGAGGGGTCTTCCGTGAGGTTTCAAGGCTTTGAATAGATTTTTATAAACATACTAGAGAGAAGTTACACACGCCCCTAGAAATGGGGCCAAATTAATTTCAGGGAAAGTTTTGTTGCTCTTTTAACATCTTATTATTTGGGTTTTGGGATAAATTTTCTTTTCAAATAGGTTTTTAAAGTTCATCCAGCTAAATTCGAATGGGGTAAAAGGTTGGATCTTGAAGAAGACACTTATTCAACCATCTTTTTGGCTTTGAAGCATCCTATCAGGAGAAGGATTCTTAGAATGTTAGATCAGTCCCCCTCCACCTACACCGAGATTCTGAACGGGTTAGGGATCGAGAAAGGTTTACTAAATTATCATTTAGACGGTCTTAAGGAGCTTATCACCAAGAGGGAGGACGGCAAATACGTTTTATCTGAATTTGGAGAGGCCAGCTTGGCGTTAACCAAGAGGATAGAGGAGCCCGTGAAAAAGGAGTCAAGAGAATTAAAACTATTAGGTAGATGGGTCAAACCTACATATGCAAAAGGCATAATGACCATACTGCTGGTCACAACATTAGCAACCTCAGGATTATACATCAACCTCTACAACAATTTTACAGAGCAAAAAACTGCCTTCCAGGAAGAATTGAAAGAGCTGGAGTCTCTGATGGCTAAATTCGATGAGTTTGAATATTATGAGCTTTGGCACGGAGAACCAGATATTCGAGATGCACAACCTAATTATGGATGGTGGTTCACGGAGAATCATGGAACAGGCAAAATGTATGGCGGCTGTAAATCCGCAGCCGATACAATAAACTACCTTCTACAGAACAACAAATCTGATTTTCTGGAATATGTATTCGTCCAGATGTTCATCGACATGTATAATGACTCGATCTACGTCGTGTTGACGAAGACAGATGATGTAACAACCAGTAAGTTTCTTGAATTAATGCATCCCTCTCCGTACACGACGGTTCACTTCATAAAGGGGCCTGCTCCAAGAGATAAACTCGAAGAGTGGATGAACCAGATCAATTCTCACTGGGATGAGTTGTGGGAGAAGGGAGTGTGTCTTTGGAGTGCATCGATATGTACGAACGGAACGATTCTCCTAGGAATAGAGGAGGTCACCCATGAAAATGTAGAGATAATTTTGGATACATTGAAGGGCGAAGTGCCACCCGGCATCCTTATCATCAGAAAAGAAGGTCCTATAGAGCTTTCCTAGTTCGTCCCTTTGAAGATATGGCCTCGTTTTGACTTTATCCAATTAACTTTTAATTTTAAATTGTTCGTTCTATGGGTTCTGTTGGGCTGCGGCGGGGCTTATTCTGCGGCGATGACGGCGAGCGCAAGGGCAAAGTAGCGGCCATTATTGGTTCTTTCCGGGTGGTTGAAGAGGTTACTACCCGTCTTTGCGAGTTCGTAACGCTCTAAATTGAGTTCGTGGTACAGGTGCTCGTTGAAGGCTCGCTGAAACGCTGTATCCTTTAACGCCATCCTGTAAAGCTTCCCCAGACGTTTCATGGCTGAGGTAATGTGTTTACGCAGACTCCGCTTACCCTGCCTAACTACTTCTCCTTCCTTATGGCGATGTCTCCATGAGGGCAAGCCTCTTAAACCAGATTTAAGCGGAACGCTCCAAAAGAGCATACAGGGAGATGACTGAAAAGGTTATATTGTATTCTACGGATTCGCGCGCGAGAAGATGGCTATCTGTGGTTTCTGTGGTAAAGAAGCCGATACTATCTTTCGGTGTCCTCTATGTGGAGGTAAGTACTGCGAAGAGCATAGGCAGCCTGAAGCGCATAACTGCGTCATGTCCGGTAGAAGGCGCCGTCGACGACATCCGCCTTCCAGCCCAAATGAAGTACGCATCGAACTCTGCACTTAAACCTCTTTGAGCACTGCCTAACTCGATCTCAACGCCTTGATTGTGCCAGAGACTCTCACGATGTGGACGGCGGCGGCCGAGTCGCCTATGCTGGTGATGTACGCAAGGGACGCCCGCATCCGTCTCAGGTGGAGGTGGCTGCAGCGCAGGATGCCAGTCTGCTCCTCTTCATCGAACTCGATGAGCATGGGTGCGACCTCGGATAAGCCGCGGACGCCGTAGAGGCGGAGCACACCTCTCTGAACGTCGTCGTCAACCTCATGCATACTGTACCTCTGCTCCGAGGCGACTCGGATCTTCAAGTATCGTTGCCTCACCCGTCTAATCGGCATCCCAATCCACCACCCTCACGCCGGGCGCGACAAAGCCGGGGGCGAGCTTCCCCCTGTTCACCTCGACGATCCTCCAAGGGATGGAGGAGACCATATCAAGCCCCGACTCCTCTTCCACATCGACAAGGTCGAGTAGCGCAGCCAGACCTCGGGGCTCCCTCATGAGTAGGCGCGAATCAGCGCCGCTGGAGACCACGATGGGGACATCGTTTCGCTTCGCGTTCTCAATCTCTCTTCTGATGATGGAGAGCAGCCTGGCGCTCTTCACGGGTCTTTGCCTGAGGAGGGCGGAGGCGTTGAATTCGTAGGCGCAGTTGGCTCCCGAGGCAAGAGACGCCTCTTGGCGGTCGAACCAGACCTTCGCCCTGGCTGAGGTGGAAGCCGGGAAGTTGAGGAGGTCCACTCTATGGTCCTTCGCCGCTTGACGCGCAACCGCCTTGGAGAGGCAGTCTACGGCGACGACCTCGAAGCGCCTCCGCACCCTCCTCAGAGTAGCTGTCAGTTCCTTGGCGCTCCGCGGCCTTAGGTTGATGCGGTTTATCAGATCTAGGCTTAGCTCGCCACCCAGTCTTTTCAGCCTTTTAGGGAGCCCACTGTCCGAGGCGACAGCAACTCCGCTGTATCCAAGCTCGGCGGCGAACCTCAGCATCGATTCAAGCTCGTCAGTGCCGCTGGCAGGATGCCTCAGGTGGAGATCGATGAATCTACGCATCTGATATCAATCCACCTTATAGTTCTTAAAACCCAGACTTTTGTTCAACTTCGGCTATGGAGGCGCGCACGGTGCTGACGGGGTTGGCCCCGTGGGGCACACGGAACTTGAACTTCACGCGGATGGCGTCAGACTCTTGGAGCACAGCCTTGCCACGGTAGACGCTCTGTTTGTCGAGGCGCAGGTATAGGTTCCCCGCCTCGTCCACCCGCTCCTCAGCCTCGTCGATCAGCCTCAGGCGATCCAGCTTGGACAATGACCTTAACAGGTTTCGGAAGATCTCGCCGGCGGCCGTCTTCTTTTTGATCCTCATCGTCATCAGAACAATGGGGTCGTTGTGATGGCCGGTCAGCCTCCGAACCTTTGAGGTAGGCCTACCGATCCCTTCGGGGATAAGGTTCAGGGCGGCCCTTTCAACCTTACCCTCGTCCTCCGTCGCATGGACAAAGACTGAGATCTCCACCCCCTCGACCAGACTCGCCTTCGTCGCCTCCGTCGCAGCCATCCTATACAGCTTCCCTAGAAGACATGTTCCTTTGAGACAATAAACCTTAACTATCGTGTGGCGGGATGTGTTCTCTGGCGCGGCCGTGGCTCAGCCTGGACAGAGCGTGGGTCTTCGGATAGGCTTCTAGGAGAAAACCCATGGTCGCGGGTTCAAATCCTGCCGGCCGCGCCAAAGCCGATGGGCAACAAGAGTTGCTCAAAACGATTATTAGCGCTAGGAAGGCCTAGGAAGATAAAACAGTCAGGTGCCTCACTTGACAGAGCGTTCCCAATTGAGCCATTACCTCGCGAAGACGGAGAACGACCTCCCTAAGCGGGTCTATGTCTTCGACACGACGCTGAGAGACGGGGAGCAGACGCCCGGGGTCTCCTTCACGGTGGAGGAGAAGACCGAGATCGCCCGGCATCTCGATGCGCTGGGCGTGGCCGTCATCGAGGTAGGCACTCCAATAACCTCGGAAGGTGATAGAAAGGCGGCCGCGATGATATCAAAGATGGGTCTGAGCGCCGAGATCTGCGGCCTCGCCAGGGTTGTGAGGGGCGATATCGACGCAGCGATCGAGTGCGATGTGGACAGGGTTCACGTATTTGTCTCCACCTCAGATATTCAGATAAAACACGCCCTAAGCATGACTCGGGAGCAGGTTTTATCGGCGGCCGTCGATTCGGTGCAGTATGTGAAGGACCATGGATTGATCTGCGAGTTTTCACCCATGGACGCCACCAGAACAGAGATAGGGTACTTGAAGAAGGTCTGCATAGCAGCGCAAGAGGCTGGAGCCGACGTAATAAACATCCCCGACACGGTGGGCATAATGACCCCTCCGGCCATGAAAAGACTGCTTGAAGACATGGCGAGCGTGATCAAGGCACCACTCAGTGTCCATTGCCACAACGACTTCGGAATGGCTGTGGCGAACACGCTCGCCGCAGTCGAAGGAGGAGCGACCCAAGTCGAAGTGGCCGTGAACGGGCTAGGGGAGAGGGCTGGAAACGCCGCGCTGGAGGAGGTTGTGATGGCCATGGACCTCATCTATGGCTTGGAGACTGGGATAAATACAGAGCTGATTTACGAAACTTCACAGCTGGTCTCGAAAATATCGGGTGTTGCCGTACAGCCGAACAAGGCCATTGTGGGTGAGAACGCCTTCGCCCACGAGTCTGGCATCCACACTCGGGGAATCACCGAGGTGCCTCTGACCTTTGAGCCGATCGATCCGTCGCTCGTTGGCAGGAGAAGGAGGTTCGTGGCTGGAAAGGTTTCAGGGAAAAGAGGGATCAAGACGGCTTTAGAAGATATGGGTCTCCATCCCACAGAGACGCAGTTGAGGGAGGTGGTGATGCAGGTCAAGGAACTGGGAGACAAGGGCAAGATGGCGACCGACGCCGACCTCTACGCCATCGCCAGGAACGTGATGGCCGTAAAGCACGAGGATAGGGTGAAGCTGAAGCAGCTGCTCGTTGTCACGGGGAACACCGTCACACCCACGGCGTCGGTGACCCTCCTCGTCGACGGGAAGGAGTTCATCGGCTCCGGCGTCGGCAACGGCCCCATCGACTCCACCATCAACGCCATACGGCAGGTGGTAGACAGCTTCGCCGATATACGGCTCGAACGGTTCGCCATGAAGGCCATCACGGGCGGCACGGACGCCATCGCCGACGTCACAGTCCGCCTAAGGAGGGATGACCGCTACGTAACCTCAAGCGGCGTGAGCGGCGACACCGTCATGGCGAGCGTCGAGGCCATCCTCAGGGGGATGAACAGGCTCCTCGACGACGGCTAAACGTGAGGCGTCGAGACGTGGGAATGACCATCTCAGAGAAGATACTAGCGAGGGCATCGGGCAGTGAAAGGATCCAGGCCGGCGAGATCGTGAAGGCAAGGGTCGACGTAGCATTGATACCCGACCTGACCGCCATCCTCTCTTTCAAGGCGATGAAGGAGATGGGTCTAGACCAAGTCTGGGACAGCGAAAGAGTCGTCGTTGTTCTCGACCATGTCGCACCAGCGTCTTCCATCAACGCAGCCACAATCCACAGGGACATCAGGCTGATCGTGGAGGAGCAGCGCATCAAGCACTTCTACGACGTCGACGCGGGCGTCTGCCATCAAGTCCTCGCCGAGAAGGGGCATGTGAAGCCGGGGATGCTGGTGGTCGGCGCGGACTCCCATACCTGCACCCACGGCGCCTTCGGAGCCTTCGCAACGGGTGTCGGCTCGACGGACATGGGAGCTGTCCTCGCCACTGGGAAGCTCTGGTTCAAGGTCCCCGAGACGATCCGCATCGTGGTCGACGGCGCTCTTCCCGAGCTTGTGGCGCCGAAGGACTTGATCCTCCGCATCATCGGCGAGGTCGGCGCCGACGGCGCAACCTACAACGCTGTCGAGTTCACCGGCAGCACCATCGAGGCCATGAGCATCTCGGGGAGGATGACTCTATGCAACATGGTCATCGAGATGGGTGCCAAAACAGGAATCGTGGAGCCCGACGAGAGGACCCTCGCCTACCTCAGTGGCAGGGCTGAAGGCAGCCTGGAGACGGTGAAGGGCGACATAGACGCTAAGTACAAGAGGGTCCTCCACTTCGACGTGGCGGATCTTGAGCCTCAGGTCTCATGTCCCCACAAAGTGGACAACGTGAGGCCCGTAAGCGAGGTTGAGGGGACCCGCATCGACCAAGCCTTCATCGGCTCCTGCACCAACGGCCGGATGGAGGACCTGGAGGCGGCTGCCTCAATCCTCAGAGGGAGGCATGTCCATCCTGATGTCAGGCTCCTCGTGATCCCCGCCTCCCGCGAGGTCTACCTGGACTCGATGGACGCCGGCCTGCTCAAGGTCTTCACAGAGGCGGGCGGCCTCGTCTGCAACCCGAGCTGCGGCGCCTGCTTCGGTGGCCACATCGGCATCCTTGCCCCTGAAGAGGTCGGCCTTGCTACCTCCAACAGGAACTTCAGGGGGAGGCAGGGGAGCCCTGATGCAGAGGTCTACCTGGCGTCACCGGCCACGGCCGCCGCCTCAGCGGTGACAGGCGTTATAACGAACCCCCGGGAGCTAAGGCGATCGAGATGAAGCTGAGGGGAAGGGTGTGGAAGTTCGGGGACGACTTGAACACGGACCTCATCATCCCAGGCAAGTACCTCGAGCTGACCGACCCGAAGGAGATGGCCATACACGCCATGGAGGGCGTCGACTCGAACTTCGCGGAGAGGGCCAGCCCGGGCGACATCGTCGTCGGTGGGAGGAACTTCGGATGCGGCTCCAGCAGGGAGCAGGCGCCCCTTGCACTAAAGTATGCAAGGGTGGGAGCCGTAGTCGCCGAGTCTTATGCCCGTATCTTCTATAGGAACGCGATCAACATCGGCCTCCCCGCCCTAGAGTGCCCTGGCGTCACCGGTGCGGTGTATGCGGGTGACGTCCTTGAGATAGACACGACCAGGGGTGTCATCGAAAACACGAGTACTGGGATCCAGCTGAGATTCACGCCTCTGTCAGGTTTCATTGGTAAGATACTGAATGAAGGCGGTTTGGTGGCCTACCTCAGGAAGCACATAGACGAGTGGTGAAATTGACTCGTAGATATAAGATCGCTACCATCCCCGGTGACGGCATA
>CAZWKG010000010.1:0-2484 GCA_964634705.1 uncultured Candidatus Bathyarchaeia archaeon
CTGGCGGCTTCATCTTCGAGGCTGCGATGACATCGTCGATCTTCAGCAGCATGGCGGCGGCCTCGGTCGCGGACTTTATGGCCTGGGCCTTCACCTGCATGGGCTCATAGACGTCAAGCTCGGCCATGTTGGCAATCTCCCCGTTCAGGGAGTCGAGTCCGATCCAGAGCTCCCCCTTCTCGTGTCTCGACTGCATCTCAGAGAGGGCGTCAATGGGGTCCATGCCTGTGTTCTCCGCCAGGGTTGTTGGGATGACCTCCAACGCCTCGGCGAAGGCTGAGACGGCCAGCCTCTCTCTGCCGCTCAGCTTCTCGGCGTACCTCCTGAGCCTTCGCGCGACCTCGATCTCGGGCGCGCCTCCACCTGCAACTACCTTCGGCTCCTCAACGACATCCCTAGTCACGCACAGGGCGTCGTGGATTGACCTCTCGGCCTCATCGACGATGCGCTCGGTGCCGCCTCGGATCAGGATGGAGACCGCCTTCGGATTTTTACAGCCCTCGACGAAGATCATCTTCTCGTCGCCGATCTTCCGCTCCTCAACGGTTGCGGCGTAGCCCGCGTCCGCCTTCGTTAGGTCGTCAACGCTGGTTACGATCTTGGCGCCCGTAGCCTTTGCCAAGGCCTCCATGTCGCTCTTCTTGAGCCTGCGGGCCGCGAGGATCCCCTCTCGGCTCATGAAGTGCTGTACCATGTCGTCGATGCCCTTCTGGCAGAAGAGGACGTTTACTCCGGCCTTCTTTACCTTCTCAACCATATCCCTGAGCATCTGCTCCTCCTGGTCTAGGTATGCCTGCATCTCCTCCGGGCGCTCGATGTGGATCTTGGAGTCAAACTCAGTCTTCTCCACCTCCATAGAGGCGTTGAGGAGACCGATCTTCGCTTCCCTGACTAGCTTAGGCATGTCTGCGTGGACGACCTCCTTGTCGATGACCAGACCCTTAATTAAGGTGGTGTCGGTGAGGGAGCCCCCTGGCTTCTTCTCTATCTTAACCATGTCGAGGTCCGCTTTGTATCCGACGCCGTCTTCCTCGGCGATCTGGAGGACGCCTTCGACGGCCAGACCAGAGAGGTATTCGCCGTATCCGGCGACGAGCTTGCTCGCCATAGAGGTCATGGCAACCTTCTTAAGGATCCCTTTATCCTTCGACTCGATCTTTTCAGCGATATCTTCGAGGTACTTCAGCGCCTGCTCCTGAGCATCCCTGTATCCGTCTATGATCACCGTAGGATGGATCTTCTTGTCCATAAGGTCGATGGCTTTGCCGAGGAGTTCGCCAGTGAGGACCACTACGGTCGTGGTCCCGTCGCCGACCTCGTCGTCCATGGTCTTCGCCACCTCGACCATCATCTTCGCAGCAGGATGCTGGACGTCCATCTCCTTCAGCATCGTCGCCCCGTCGTTGGTGATGGTCACGTCGCCGAAGCTGTCCACGAGCATCTTGTCCATCCCCTTCGGACCTAGGGAGGTCTTGATCGCCTCAGAGACGATGCGGGCGGCCATGATGTTGGCGTTCCTGGCGTCGGTTCCCCGGGTGCGTTCTGTCCCTTCCTTCAGAATTATGATGGGCTGACCTGAGAACTCGGGTGCACTCAAACTATATCCACCTCGGAACTATAGACGAAACGGAGAATCATAATATAAAATTTTTGTTATCTCGTGTTAAAAGAAATACACGTTAAAAGCGGTGAAACCCCATAAAGGAGTTCACGCCCTTTATGAACCCCTGCATCACTTATCCAACCCCGTCTTGATGGCTTCGATGACGATGGAATGGGGAACCCTGTAATGCTTCCTCATAGGAGGATGGACTCTAACGCCCTCCTCCATTGGTTTAGGCTCGTCCAGCCTCTGGATGCTTAATCCGTGCTTGACCAGAGCGTTCACGTAGTCGGAAAGGGTTCGGTGGAAGCCTGTTGTCACGAAACTTGAAGGCAGTCTATCATGTTTCCACTCAACTGCAAAGCTATGCCTCTTAAAATAGTCCTCAACCCGATAGAAGAGATACTCCTTAGAGCCGTCTTCAAGGAGACATGTCTCCCATCTGGCAATTCTCCTCCCGTCCATAGATCTGACCATGAAGCAGGGGTGCTCCATCACGACGACAAACCTCCCCCCTGTCTTCAGAACGCGGGATGCCTCAGCTATCGCCCCCTCGTAGTCCGCTATGTCCCCCATCGCCATGTAACAATAGGCGATGTCGAAGCTCTCGGAGTCGATCATGTTCAGCTTCGCCGCGTCGGCGACAAAGTACCTGACTCCGAGAGGATGTCTCTGCTCCTCCTCTAATGCCGCCTCGATTAGAACTTCACTGATGTCGATACCGGTAACTTCTGCGCCTGCTTTCGCGAAGAATCTTGAGAAGCAGCCTTCACCGCAGCCAATGTCGAGCACCCACTTCCCCTTGACATCTCCTAGGGCTCGCTTCAACGCCGGGCCATTCAGATACTCTGAGTAATAGTTCTTGCCGCTTCGAACGAACT
>CAZWKG010000010.1:2584-13556 GCA_964634705.1 uncultured Candidatus Bathyarchaeia archaeon
CGTTGAGATAATCAATAGAGGCTTTTGATGTTTTGGAAGGTTAAATCAGTGACATTCGATGATTTTTATACCTTACGTTATCCAATTGGAGTGGAAGAAGACGTTGTTTATCCGATATTGAGAGCTCTTAAGAGAGAATTGGACATAGACGACGAAGAATTTTTAAAAGAATATTTTAAAGCCGACTCAGCTTATCGAAAAAGGCTAAGAGAAACCCTGCGTGAATCGTTATTAGACGATATCATAATGGATACTTTAGAAGCGTGTGATTACAAACCGAAAAATGTTAATGAAATTGTGAGAAGCGCCGTAGATGAAGGGTTGGCAACAAGAAAGACCTTGTGGTTTCCAGATGCTAAAAAGACGCTTAAAACGTTTCGAGAAAGGGGTTACAAGCTGGGATTGATATCGAATACTCATTGGCGCTTTTTAGGGAACTTAAGAACGGAGTTCAAGAAGTTTTTTGACGTCATAACCTTGTCTTATGAGCACGGTTATGCAAAGCCTCATCTATCGATTTTCCTTATCACGTTAAAGAAGATGAGAACGGCAGCGAAGTATTGTTTACATGTTGGAGATGATCCAATAGCGGATATTCAAGGAGCTAAGAATGTAGGGATGAAAACCGCATTTGTAAAAAGGAGAGAAACGAAAGCAGATGCCGACATACAGATAGAACGATTAAGCGAGTTAACAAAATTACTATAAAATTTCACTCTCGTTTATCAATGATCTTCTGCAGCCAGTTTCTCAGCTGCATTCTAGATGCCCTCGGCGACGACCCTATTTCTGATGGCTCCGATACCCTCTATCCAGACCTCGACGATGTCTCCGACCTCCAGCAGGCCCGACGGGTGGGCGCTGCCGACTCCGGATGGTGTGCCTGTCGCGACTATGTCTCCGACCTCCATAGTGATGCCCTCGGAGAGGATGCTCAGGATCTTACTTACGCTGAAGATCATGTTGCCCGTGTTCGAGCTCTGGCGTGTTTCCCCGTTCACCTTGAGCCACATATCCAGGTCCATGGGATCGCCGATCTCGTCCGCCGTAACCAGATACGGCCCCATCGGCGCGAAGGTGTCGCAGCTCTTTCCTTTATACCACTGCATGTGGCGCCGCTGCAGGTCGCGGGCGGAGACATCGTTGAAGACCGTATAGCCTGCGATGTAGTCATAGGCATCCCGCTCAGAGATGTATTTTCCCTCTCTTCCTACGACGAAAGCCAACTCCACCTCGTAGTCGAGCCTCCCCGTAGCCTTTGGATAGACGATGTCGTCGTAGGGGCCGGCGACGGCGGTGGGCGGCTTGGTGAAGAAGACCGGCCACTCAGGGAGGGGCCTCGGAGGCCCGCCCCTTGCCCTGCTCCCTTCAGCCACGTGATCGGCGTAGTTCAGGCCAAGGCAGACGACGTTCTTCCTCGGACGGAGAATGGGCGCAGCCAGATCCACATCCTCGATCCCATGCAGGACACCCTCCCTATGGAGGATGTCACCACCACCCTCATCGATAAGCCTTATTACTTCCTCCTCCGCCTTCCGGGCCTCCCGTATGCTTTCGTCTCCCAGATCCAGAAATGAGAGCATATCTAGATGGAACGGCCCCTCAGCGTGGTCGTAGGCCCCGCCCAAGTGTCTCTCAAAGGCTGCGTTGAGGTCGAGGATCGTCTCGCCTACGAGGGCACCGAAGCCGTAGCCCCGCACGGTCCGAAAGGTTAGAAGCTTCATCTCAATCCTAAGAACTTCAATGGAGGTGATTTTAACCTTTACCAATTAAAAATTTCCAGTTTTATAATGAGATTAGAAGATCTGTATAATGTTTGGGAAGAACAGGCTCAAGGAGATCCTTGAGGGAGGAATTGGCTGGGGGTAGCTGCGTCTACTCCTGCAGCCCTGCCTAGTAGAGCTGGCGGGCCTCTGTGGCCTCGACTTCTGCTGTATCGACAACGAGCACTCCTGGAGGGAGGATGAGCGTTGAGCACATGATCAGGACGGTGGCGGTCTCCAACATCATCCCCATCCTCAGAGTCGACTGAGACGAACCCAATGTGGTTAGGAAGGCGCTGGAGATGGGGGCAGGGCGCATTCTTGTGCCCCACATCAACACCGCTGAGAAGGTCGAGGAGTTGGCGAGGGCTACGAAGTTCCCGCTTAGGGGCGACAGGGATATCGGCTCTCTATGCTTCTCAGTGCGCTAAGGGACAGAAAAGACCACCGACTGGATCAGGCAGAGCAACGAGGAGCAGCTCATAGGCATCGTGATCGAGGACCACCGAGCCATAAGCCGACTCGACGAGATCATGTCCGTCAAGGAGTTCGACTTCGTCTTGTTCAGTGCGAGCGACTACTCCGTCTCCATCGGGCTGCCCGGGGAAAAAGCCACCTTAAGGTGATGGACGCCCTCACTAGGACCATAGAAGCAGCGGAGAGACACAGCAAATATGTCTGCAAGGGCGTCGGATATCCATGGGTCGAGAACGGGAGGAAATTCGTCGATATGGGATGCCATATGATAGAGCTGGGGCACAATTTCACCATCCCCAGGTCGATCTGGAGGACTCAAGGCGAAGAGATAAGAAAGCTGGGGAAATAGACTGCCCCCCTTTGAGAATATGGGTCATGGGGTCGTTTAGCTGCAAAAGAGCTTAATTAAGCGGGATCCGACATTACATGAGCTGATCCATTATGGAGATCAAGACGCATAGCCGCGCAGACCCTCATCTCCTTGGGATGCCCATTCTGGTCAGGGACGACGTCGAGGCTGTTGTGGAGCTCGAGGCCAGCGAGGAGATGGCGGTGGACGACCGCGGCCTGATCCACGGCGGTTTCACCTTCGGCCTCGCCGACTACGCCGCGATGCTGGCTGTGAATCATCCTTATGTAGTGTTGGTATCATCACAGGTTCGTTTCCTTGCACCTGTGAAGTTGGGGGATGTTATGAGGGCCCGGGCGGAGGTCGTGAGTCGGGGGGAGAGGCGTAGGGAGGTCTCCGTCGAGGTCTCCGTGGGGCAGGAGAAGGTGTTGACTGGTACAATGACCTGTTACGTGCTGGAAGTACATGTCTTTAGGCGTTGAGAGGATTGTGAGAGGGCCGGCAATGAAAGCTGTTTTTCGACAAAAAATTCTTATATTATTTGTTTTTTTGGATATTAACGCCATATCTTAATTCCATTTAGAATGAAAAGGGTTTATTTTGCCCCATTATTGAACACTAAGGTTTTTATAATAGTTCCATATGCATTATCAGAGTTAAGGAGGACCAACATTGCCGATAGTCTTTAACCCCGTCAAAGATGGGTTTGAGAAGGTCCTGAGGGACTACCAGATAGAGGCCCTTAAGATGGTCTGGGAGAACCCGGAGAAAGGTGTCACGTCCCGAGAGGTCTACGTCTATGTCAACAAGGCGCTGGAGGGCGTCAGGACGGTTTCTAGGGCGTCGATCATCAACTTCCTCAACAGCATGTGCGACGACGGCGTCCTCAACTACGAGGAGGAGACCTGCAAGGGCGGGATGCGGCGAAAGTACTTCCCCGGCTTGGACGAGGAGGGCTTCAAGAAATACATTGCGACTACGGTGTTCGAGAGCCTTATGAAGGACTTCCCAGGGCAGACCATCAAAGCGCTGTGCGAATCTCTTGGTCAGCATTCGGATCTTAAGTCTAAATTACAGAGCTGCCTGTCCACTTAGGGCTCTTCCGACGCCCACGAACGTCGAACCCATTTTCCCAGCCTCTTTTATCTAAACCTCCCGGCTTACAGAGTCGGCCCCTTTTGTGAGAGACGGTCTCCTTCAATCTTAAGTAGCAGGTGGACGACAGGGATCCAGCGGAGGGCTTCGTTGAGGATAACCGTCGATGTCAAGACCGAGGCGCGTGAGGAGGGAGTGAAGGAGCTGGGGGAGGACTGGTACCTTGTAAGGGTGAAGGCGCCGAGGAGGAAGGGAAGGGCGAACGCAGCGGTCCTAAAGCTCCTCCAGAGGCACTTCGGTGGGAGGGCACGGATCATCAGGGGCTTCATCTCCAAGAGGAAGATCGTCGAGATCGAGAAGTAGAAGAGGATTTTAAGCCAGTGGCGCCCATATCCAAGCGGTGTTAAGATTGGTGGAGATTTTAGATGGCGTGAGGGGCATCGACCTGTCCGAGGCGGGAAGGCTAGCTCTGGAGGCATACCTCCTCGACTGCCGCGACGGTGTCGTGCTTGTTGACACGGGGATGCTGCCCCGCGACCTAGACAAGATCGGGGCAGAACTTGAGGAGATGGGGAGGACATGGAAGGATATCGGCCTCGTACTCATCACACATAAGCATGGGGACCATATCAGGAATCTCGCGAGGGTGAAGGAGCTGACGGGCGCCGAGGTGATGGCAGGGGAGGGCGATGTCGCGGATATAGAGGCGGCGACAGGCGTCAAGATCGACCGGTGGCTTAAGCACGGCGACTACCTCAACGTTTGCGGCGGCATCGAGGCGATCCACGTGCCCGGCCACTCCGTCGGCAACCTCTGCTTCTACCTGCCACAGAAGAGTGCCATCATCGCGGGGGACACTATCTTCGGCGACGAAAGGGGCAAACTGCAGCCGCCGCCGGAGAAGTACTGCCTAGACGTGAAGATGGCGGAGAGGGAGATCAAGAGACTCCTCTCATACGACTTCGACGCGCTGCTGCTGTCCCACGGGAAGAACCTGCTGAAAGACGCGAAAAGTAAGGTCAGGAGACTCTGCGAATAGGCTAGCTTCCTCTTCTTAGGCAAGGCGGCCAATAACCTTCCTGACGACCTTACCTGGCTCAAGGCCGAGGAGCTTCGCCTTCGAGGTCGACACCTTTATCTTTGCGTTCAGGACGTCGTCGAAGCTATTGACGCCGCTGACAACGGCGGCGGCCGCGCCGAGCCCATCAGCCACTTCGATGTTCAAGTAGCCACACATGACGAAGCCCTTTCCGCCTTTTATCAGCAAGAGAGGCGGTAGTTCAGGTAGCTCAGCCTTCAGGGCGAGGAAAGATTCTCCGTCAACTACTATTTTATCGATCTTAAACATGTTTTCCACCTCGCCTAGGTTGCCCTAGGGAAATTTAATCCCTTCGCCTTGAACCCTCCATTTCGCCCGCGCGAACAACAATCATAAACGGTTTCAAAATTTTATTCTCAGATTCGCCTTAATTCTCTACTGGAGAATTTTATTGGGTAGATGTGCAAAGCATCTATATCTTTAGGTGCGCTTTAAAAACTCCTCTTTGTTAGACTCAAAAATCTATGACATTGCTTCAAGGCTTCTACATTTTCAGGCCAAGTCAATAATTCTAATGCTTCATCGTAAAAGCACCATCTCCATGCGTTGTGTTCCTCAGGATCGATAATTGGTTATTTTTCACCGTTTACATAGGCCACGAAAACATGTTCTGTAATCTCCTCCACTTCATCAGCATAATGATGCCGCCACTCGTCTTCAACGGAAAAGGAATACGAGTAATCTAGATCCTTGAGTATGGAAGGTATAAGACCCGTTTCCTCAAAGAGTTCACGTCTTGCAGCTTCGACGAGACTTTCGCCCTCCTCGACGGCTCCTGTAACTCCTTGCCAAAAACCTCCACGATTTGAGGCACGCCTAAGTAGTAGATATTGCCAATCTTCACCGGCAAGTTTTACAGGATATATCAACACTTGAATAGGTTCTCTCATTCCTCAATTATCCCCGTTGCAGCTTTTTGGATCATCCAGCATACTGCTTAACCTCAACGCATATAAGAATGTAAAAATCAATAACTAGCCGCTCTCGGTACATAGACAGTTAACCTTCCCCATCATCTTTTTTTTCAATTCACACTGCCTAAGGGATTCTGTAAATTCTTCTTTCCTCGATCTATTAATCGTTACTGTGGCTGTCGATTTTTCCCGTTTTATTTGATTTTAGCTCATATTATCATAATAATCCCCATAAACTTGGGTCGACACCACCATGTAGGGGTCTATCGGATATCCGTTTTGAACACCAGCCCATCTGTGATTTTGAACCCTGTACCGAAGTTGGATATGGTTTTTATGGGCGGACACCGAAGTATTCTCAAGCTGGGCTGAATTGACCGAGGAGAACGTCTTCTCCCTGCTGTGCCGTCCCGTCCGCAGGCTGGTAGAGGACCGTGGGTTCAACCAGCCGACGGAGCCCCAGCAGAGGATCATCCCCCACATCCTGGCGGGGAAGAACGTCCTCCTCATATCTCCGACGGCGACGGGGAAGACGGAGGCAGCGATGCTTCCGGTTTTCCACCTTTTCCTGATGGGCAGGGGAAGTCGCCCAGGAATCAGCATCATATACATCACTCCGCTGAGGGCTCTGAACAGGGACATCCTCGACAGGCTCACGTGGTGGTGCAACAGCCTCGACGTGAGGCTCGCAGTCCGCCACGGCGACACCACGACGCGGGAGCGGGACAGCCAACGGCGGAGCCCGCCGGATCTGCTGATCACGACGCCGGAGACGCTCCAAGCTGTACTATTGGGCCGGAAGCTGAGGCGCTACCTACGGTCTGTCAGGTGGGTCGTCGTCGACGAGATCCATGAGCTGGCGGACAACAAGAGGGGCAGCCAGCTCAGCCTCGCCCTTGAGCGGCTGAGGGAGATCGCCGACGAAGAACCCCAGTTCATAGGCCTCAGCGCCACCATTGGCAGCCCCGAGAAGGTTGGGCAGTTCCTCGTCGGGAACGGCAGGGAGGTGGAGATCGTCCCGGTCTCGGCTGTGAGGGAGACTGATTTCGACATCATCTACCCCAAGCCCGGAGCCGATGACTACGAGCTTGCGGAGAAGCTGTACACCCGCCCCGAGGTGGCGGCCAGGCTCAGGGTGATGAGGGATCTCATCGAGAAGCACAGGACAACCCTCCTCTTCACCAACACTCGGTCGACTTCGGAGGTGTTGGCGAGCAGGTTTAACGTCTGGGACATGGACTTCCCCCTCAGCATCCACCACGGCTCCCTGGCTAAGACGAGCCGCGTCGCCGCGGAGCGGGGACTCAAGACGGGGGAGCTGAGGACCGTGGTCTGCACCTCGTCGCTGGAGCTCGGCATCGACATCGGCAGCATCGACCTCGTCATCCAGTACAACTCGCCTAGGCAGGTGACCCGGCTCCTCCAGCGCGTCGGCCGGAGCGGCCACAGGATCGGACGGCGGGCGAAGGGGGTCATCGTCTCCATCAACAGCGACGACACACTGGAGTCGATGGTCATCTGCCGCAGAGCCCTCAGGGAGGACCTAGAGCCTGTCACCATCCCCAGGAAGCCCTACGACGTCCTCGTCAACCAGATCGTCGCAGAGCTGATGCCACGGGGCCGCCTCTACTTCCTCCAGGCGAAGAACCTGTTTAGCTGTGCCTATCCCTATGCAGACCTATCCGAGGAGGATGTCAAGTTCGTCGCCAGCTACATGCATAACAGGTTTCCCCGCCTCGCCTGGGTCTCTGAGAGGGACGAGGTCATCATCAAGCCCAGGGGCAACCGGAAGACCATCTACCGCTACTTCTTCAACACCCTATCCATGATTCCGGACGAGAAGGACTACCTCGTCATCGATGTGGGCGACGAAACCCCCATCGGCATTCTCCACGAGGCCTTCGTCGCCGAGTACGCGAAGCCCGGCGTCAAATTCATCATCCGCGGCAGCCCCTGGAAGATACTTAACATCCACAACGACAAGGTCTACGTCAGGGCCGAAGACGACCCCGCAGGTGCGATACCAAGCTGGGTCGGCGAGGAGATCCCCGTCCCCCTTGAGGTCGCCCTAGAGGTCGGCAGCATCAAGGGCCAAGTGGAACTCGGCCTCAAGGAGGGGCGGACCCCGGAGGAGGTTTCCGACAAGCTGGAGGAGGTCTACCCCACCGGGAGGGAGACCATAGTCAGGGCAATCTCCGAGATCGTCGAGCACATCGAGCAGGGCCTCCCGGTGCCGACGGACCGTCGGGTCGTCGTCGAGGACTGGGAGGAGAACGTGATCATCCACGCCAACTTCGGCTCCATGGTCAACAGAACCCTTGCCCGGCTGGTCGGCCACATCATATCCGAGGAGACTGGCTACCCCGTGGGAGTCCAGCAGGACGCCTATCGGGTGGTGACACAGACCGTCGGCGAAGTCGACGCCGCCTTCGTCGCGGGGATGCTTAGGAGGCTGGCTGACGAAGACTTGGAGGGCATCCTGAGGGACGCGATCACGAAGACTGGGCTCTTCAAGAGGCGCCTCATCAACGTGGCGCGTAAGTCGGGGGCCCTCAGCAAGTACGCGAACTTCAGCAACATCACACTCGGCCGGCTGATGAAGAGCTTCGAGGGGACATGCATCTTCGAGGAGGCGATGAAGGACACTATGCGGAAGGACCTCAACGTCGAGGCGACCGTCGATCTCCTCAGGAAGATGACCCGAGACGAGATCGAGGTTGTGAGGCTTGACATCGCCGGAGAGGTCAGCCCCCTCGCCCGCGTCGCCATCGACAGCATAAGCATGAAGGCGGACATCGTCCCGCCGGAGAAGATGAACCGCATCATCGTCGATTCGGCGAGGGCACGCCTGCTCAACGAGACACGGGTCCTCGCATGCCTCAGCTGCAGAGACCACTTCGAAACCCACCGTATGAGGGACCTGCCCGAGAGGCTCGTCTGCCCCAAGTGCGGCTCCACCGAGACGGGGGTCTTCGACCGGCGCATCGAAGAGGTGATGAAGGCCATGGCGCAGGAGAAGCGGGGCGTGCCGAAGAAGGCCGCCAGATGGTGGAGTCGGGGGAGAGACTCAGCCAAGCTCGTGTCGATGTACGGGAGGAGGGGCGCCATCGTCGCCGCGGCTAAACGCGTCGACTTCACCGAGGCCTGGGACCTCTTGGCGGAGACCGAAGGAGAGTCGCACGAGTTCTTCGAGAGGATCGTCGAGGCCGAGAGGAACGCACTGAAGAGACGCTTTATCTGATGACACCCGAGCATCAGCCATATTAGTCGTTGCGGTATCTGAATATTGGAGACCATGAAGAAGATAGGACTGATAACTATAGGGCAGTCGCCCAGGTTGGACATCATCCCCAATATGAAGATGATCCTGGGCCACGACTACGAGATTTTAGAGGCTGGTGCCCTCGACGACCACACCCTCGAGGAAGTTCAAAGGCTGGAGATCGGGCCCGACGACACTATCCTTGTGACCCGTATGCGGGATGGCACCGAGGTCAAGATCACGAAAGCGTTTGTCGTCCCCCTGATCCAGCGGCGCATCGCAGACCTAGAGAAAGAAGGCATGGGTGTCATCCTCCTGCTCTGCACGGGGAGGTTTCCCGAGTTCAAGTCGAAAGCCCTCATCGTCATGCCGTCGGAGATCGTCAGAGGGGCAGTCAACGCCGCCCTCAGAAAGGGGAAACTCGGGGTGGTCTATCCTGCGAAGGAGCAGACCACAGGAGCTGCCAAGGAATGGGTGAGGGAGGGTCTTGAGGTTTATGCCGACGCGGCGTCACCTTACGGCCCTGAAGAGGAGATGGAGAGGCTCGCGGGTCGCCTCGCTAATAAGGACCTAGACCTCATTCTGCTCAACTGCATGGGCTTCGGATACAAGATGAAGCAGATGATAAGGGAGAGGACGGTTAAGCCGGTCATACAGGTGAACGCCCTCGTCGCCCGAGTCCTGAAGGAACTGGCTTCCTAGACTCGACAGTTACCGCATGGATCGCTTGAAGTATCTCAATCTGCCTTGAGGCCGTGCGCAACAACATAGACCTCTGCGCTCCCCTTCCTAGAAGCCCGGGGCTTGACGACTCTAACGAAGGCGAAGATGCCCCTCACCTCGTCGAGGAACCTCTCGTAATCTGAGCCCTGAAACGCCTTCAACACAGCCCAGCCATCAGGCTTCAATACAGCCTCGGCGACCCTCAGCGCAGCTCGAGCCAGGTGTATCTGCCTCAGATGGTCGACCTCCCAGACACCGGAGAGATCAGGCGCCATGTCGGAGAGGACAACATCAACGCGGCCGGGAAAAGCGTCCCTAATCCGCTTCACCGTCTCCTCATCAGTGACATCGCCGATGATGGTCCTCACATTCCTTAGCCTGATGGGCCTGATCCTCTCCAAGTCGACGCCGACGACGAGGCCGTCCTCGCCAACAGCCTCGCTCGCCACCTGCAGCCATCCTCCCGGCGCCGCACCCAGATCGAGAACATAGTTGGCTCCATCTAGGAACTTGAACCTCCTGTTGAGCTGTTTGAGCTTGAAGGCCGCCCGTGAGCGGTACCCCTTCTCCTTGGACTTCCTGTGGTAAGGGTCTCTCCGCCGCTCCGAGAGCCACCTACGAGACATCAACCACCACCCTTGCCCTTCCCGGCGATCCCCTTAAGAACATTTTCCAGCTCCACGACCGAGGCGTTGGTTTTCACCCCTCTATCGTCGAAGTGGGTCTTCGCAGCCTCGAAGCCTTCGACCTTGAGCGCCGATACGACCTCCTCTGTCGGCAGAGATGCGACTTTCAATCTCGAACAGATCTTGTCGATGTTGTAGAAGGGGGTTTTTAGCCCCGCCTCATCCCGCACTAGGCGGATGAGCCTCATGAGCCTGCGGTTGCTGCTGATAGCCGACCTCTCGGATAGCACTAACATCTCTTTGCAGAACGCTGCGTCCGCGAGCTCTCCGAACCACATGGGGCCTCCCCTCCTCATCTTAGAGCCGCAGACATCACACGCCCCAACCCCCCTCAACTCGTCAGGAGTTATAGGCTTACGGTGGAAGCATTCAAAGCAGTGAAGCAGGTATCCTAAGCTATCTAGACAGCGGTCCGCCTTCCTCGCCCCCCTTTCGGGCAACGCGTAGAGTCTCACATAGTGGTCCGCGGCGTAACTGAAGACGGGGCGGGCAGCGACATCGTACCTCGCGGCGGCCTTGACGAGGGCCCCGGCGACGAGCCTCAGAGCGACCTCATGGCAGTACTCCGTCCTCAAGGGCAGTCCGCCGTACTTCCGGAGGCACG
>CAZWKG010000011.1:0-13248 GCA_964634705.1 uncultured Candidatus Bathyarchaeia archaeon
TGAAGTGGCTCTGGCCTAGGATGATGTTGCAACCCTCCGGCGTCTCCATCTTCACTACCTTGAGCTCCAATCCCAAGCCTCGAAGAGGATCAGGGCGCCACAGCCATATGAGCCTTCCGAGAACCCCGCGGATCGAGTAAAGATATTAAAGGTTAGGAAGGGATCAAGGTGAGGATGTCCTCAACCCGGAACCGCAGGGGGCCCGGCGGCGGCAGGCCAACATGGAGGAGGGGGATGAGCGGCTCCCTCAGCTGGGGCGAAGTCTCCTCCAGCGTTGCGCCCTACGTCCCGACTCCCTACAGCGTCGTGAGGAGGATGCTGGAGCTGGCAGGTGCAGGTGCCGATGACGTGGTCTACGACCTTGGATGCGGGGACGGACGAATACTCTTCGCCGCCGTTGAGGAGTTCGGCGTGAAGAAGGCGGTGGGCTACGAGCTCAAAGCCTCCATGTGCGAGTCTGTGCGGCGCAACATACGCCGTAAGAGCTTAGAGGGGAGGATAGAGGTCATCAATGAGAACTTCTTCCTCGCCGACCTCTCGTCGGCGTCGCTGGTCACCCTCTACCTAACAACCTCCGGCAACTCAAAGCTGAGACCGAAGTTCGAGGAGGAACTCCGCGGCGGGGCGCGGATCGTCAGCCACGACTTCCCCATCCAGGAGTGGACGACACTGAAGGGAGGCTCCCCCGGCCACTACGCCCTCGGCTCCCACAGGATCTACCTTTACAAGGTTCCTGACGCCTACGAGCGGGAGAGGGCGAACCTCAGAAACCCCAAGGAGGAAGGGCGGTGGAGGAGGATCCGGCGTATCTTCTTCAGTGTATAGGGTCAACACTAGAGGTCGCCGCTGATGAAGGTCGGCTAGCTTTTGGGGTAAATGCCTACTCGCCTCAGGAGCTCTACTAGTGTGGGTGACAGCTCGTAGTCGGGGAGTTCCTCTGCCTTGACCCAGCGCGCCTCCAGCGCGTCCGATGCAGCCCTCAACGAACCACCCTTCGGCTTGGCGAGATAGTCGACGATGACAAAGTGGAATTTTATGCGGTCCTCCTCATCCCTGACGACCTTGTCGACGACGCCTAAGATGTCTACGATCTCGACATCTAGTCCCGTCTCCTCCTTCGCCTCCCTCGCTGCGGCGTCCGCCGCCTTCTCGCCGATCTCGACGAGGCCGCCGGGTATCGACCAGAGGCCGGCGTCGGGCTCTGCGGCCCGCTTGACGATGAGATACCGATCCCCTTCGCGTATGAGGACGCCTACGCCGACCATCGGCCTGTCAGGGTAGAGGCGTCTCCGGCTCAAGATTAACCGCGGATTATGGGGGTGAGATGCTTAATAAGCCGTTTCCAGGCGCCCAGTAGGTTTATAACTCGTCTATTCGATGAGAGGAGAGGGATTGTGCCTTCGTTAAGACTTCTCATCTTCACCCAAGGTCTGTACGGTCGGCGTATCCTCGAAAACGTCAGAAAACATGCTACTCCTGACTGGGAGATCCATCACGTACCCCTGCCTGAGATGCTCCCCCAGATCGTCGAGGAGCCTGATGTTATAGTGAAGGGTCTAGACCTCGCCGGAGATTGGGATCTCATCATCTTCCTTGGGGAGAGCCCCTCAGCCTTCTCCCTCCTGCCCACTATTCTGAAGAGTGTCTCAGCTAGAGCCGTGGTCGCCCCCGTCGATGACTACTCTTGGCTGCCCTTGGGACTTGAGCGGCAGATCCGGTCTGAGCTGGAGGTCCTCGGTGTTGATGTCGTGTTCCCTCGCACCTTCTGCACACTTTCGCCCGTAGGCGTCCCTCCTATCGACGAGTTTGCCCAAAGGTTCGGCTCGCCAAAGCTCAGGATAGAGGCTAAAGATGGTGTCGTTGAGGGGGTGGAAGTGCTGAGGGGCGCGCCGTGCGGCTCCACTTGGTATATGGCTGAGAAGCTCCTAGGGACCAAGGTGGAGGAGGCCACCAACAGGGCTGGCCTGCTCGTTCAGACCTACCCCTGTCTCGCTTCTCAGCGGATCGACCGCTTCTTCTCCGATGCCCCCATCCATGTCGCGGGGCGCATCGCCCAAGAGGCCGTTGAGAAAGCCTTAAAATCAGGGGACCAAGCGTAGTAATCTTCGGCGGGGCTAATCGTCCGCTGCCACTAGCTCAGATCGCGCCTCGGCTTGTGAGGCCTGCTCCATGCTGAGGAACCTGCTCATGGGCGTCGCTTCCGCGGAAGCGGGATAGACCTCGGGGATGACCTTCACCCAGAGGGGGAACCGGCATTTGAGGGCTGTCCCCTTTACGATGGCCTCTCCCTGGGGGAGGTAGCCTATGAGTTCGACGAACTCGTTGCCCACAATCTCCCCTAGCCTCTGCTTGTCTATGTCCTCGAGGGAGTGACAGATTATGTTGTTGGCGCACTGGGTGACCACTGTCTTCTCCACGGTCGCCAGCCGCTGGGTCACGATCCAGAGGCCGACGCCGTTCCGGCCGCCGTTTGTGGCGATCTCCTTCACGACGCCAAGGAGCTTCCACCTGCTCTCCTTAGTCCCGATCTCGAAGACGCCCCTCTGGGGCGCGTAGTACATCGCCTCCTCCAGCACGATGATGCAGCCAAACCGCCGGTTCTCCAGCGACTCGTTGAAGATCCGCCTGAGGACTTGGGCGGCGACGAGGTGCTTCTGGGCCCACGTGTCCCTCCCTTGGGAGAGGTCCATGATGACGACCCGCCTATCCGTCAGCAGCTCCACGGGGTCTAAGGGGCGGACATCGCCCTCGGGGATCAGCCTCGACCCGTTGACTGCGTTGAGCACCTGCTGCCTGTAGTTCTCGAACTCCTCAGCCTTCTTGCCGAACCCAAGGGATTCGGGGCTCACATATCCGACGGCCCGTCGGAGGTTCACCTTCGTGACCATACCCGCCTGTGCGTACAGGATCCTCAGCGCCTTTACCAGGATCTTCGTGTTCCACCATGTCTTCTGCCACCCGAACTCGGCGATGTAATCCTCCCAGGGGATGTCGGAGGGCTGGAAGAAGCGCATCCAGGGCACCCTCAGCACCTTTTCCGGATCCAGCCGGTCGATGAGGCTGGTGTACTCGCCGTCCTTGTCGACGATGAAGAAGCGGACAGGAGGGTTCAGACTAGCCGCCCTGCAGACCATGGAGATGGCGGTGGTCGTCTTCCCCGTCCCCACGGCGCCGCAGATGAGGCACGACTGCCTGATGAGGTGGTAGACACCGAGCTCCACATCGAGGTCGCAGCTCAGGTCTATGCCCAGAAGCAGCTTCCAGTCGCCATTCGGCTTCGTGAAGCTGGCGACGACATCCCTCTCGGCCCTGAAGACCGGCGTGTTCGGGGGGAGGGGATGCCTGAGGAACCTGAGGTCCCCATCCCCGTCGATCCAACCCCACTGGTACGCCTCCGCGTGCACCGTTGTGTTCTCAAAGTCGCGGATGACGCGCCCCTCCTTGAGGAGGGCTTCCTCGTACGCCCTCACCCGCTTGTGGGGGTAGACCCGGGTCACCTGATAGACGACGGGGGAGCCGTTCTTAGGGTGTACGACGTAGATGAGGTCGCCCTGGGCCAGCTCCCGCCCCCTCATAAGGATGACCGTGATCTCGTCGAGCCGGTAGTCCCCCGTCTGGCTGTAGGTGTGGCCTACCGCTAGGCTCCCATCCACACCCCCTCACCCCAGTACGGCGCGAGATGCGATACCTCGCCATTGCGCCTCCCCACGCAGCTCACGATCTCAGAGTAGATCTCCCCCATGAACCGCTTCGAGATGCGGACCTCCTCGTCGGCCCTGACGATGGCGAGAGGGATACCCCTCCAGAAGCTCGTTCCATAGCAGTAGTCGGCGACCTCTTCAAGATGCCCCAAGGAGAAGGCGGGGAGGTCGACCCTGACGGGCGGTATCAACCAGTCGCTGGAGAACCGGCCGTAGAAGGAGTAGACGGGACAATGGACTGCGTCCATAAAGGGCGACGCCCTCGCCACCCGCCTCAGCGCAGCCCTCGGGGAGAAGATCTCCGTCCGCTCCCCCGGCCTGAGGGCCTGCAGCAGCAAGAAAGCATCGGGGAGGTCGGTCTCCCCCTGAAGGTTCATGTGGTAGACTAGGTAACGGGCGGAGGGACGCTTGACGACGCCGGCGACGACGACATCCTCATCCCTGCAGCGGCTGAGGAACCGGTTAACGGCGCCGATGAGCCTCTGCCGGTCTCGCCTACGCCCCGTCATGCTCCACCAGTTGCTGAAGGCTAGCGGACCGTCGACGAGCACGAGCCGGACGCAGGGATGCCTCTCTATGAAGCGGTATGCCGTTTCGTAGAGCTTCGCCTCCCTGCTAACGCTCACCGAGCCCTTGAACCCCTTATCCGACATCGTGTAGGGGAACGTGAGGGACTCTGGGGGGAGGAAGAAACAGAAGCCCGAAGGAAGCGAGTAGACCAGGGCGCTGATGACGGCGTAACGCCTGGAGGCCAACGGCAGTATCTGGCTACTGGCGTCGACCCCCGCCACGGCCTTGAACGGGTCCCGCTTACGCATCTCAAAAAGGGCGAGCTCCCGCCTCATCCGGGCCGCCAGCTCCCTTACAGCGGGCGACTCCTCCTCGATGTCGCTTGAGACCTCCTCCAGCATCAGGTTCCTAATCGCGAGGCAGAGACTCGAATGGGAAGGGATCCCCCTCAGGTCCTCCGCGTCCCTGGATTTTTGGCTGTGTTTGAGCATTCGACCTCGCCCCCCTTGAGAACGGTTTTCATGCAACACTTTTTTTCTTAGATATTTAAATCCTTTGGTCGTTTCGAGCATAATTTCTGTTAAATGTATTTTTCTTTATATATGCCGAAATTTTAACGCTCAAATAATCAAGCTCGACTGGCGCAATCGGTCTTATAGCCAAAAGTAAAGTTAATAAGAAGATCGTCGAAGTAAAGGGTGTATAAAATGGCTGAGAAATATACACTCCGTGAAGCGGTTTTCAGGGCGTTTCTTGAGAATCCGAGCCTAGGGCCTAGCGAGATGGCGGAGCATTTAACGGCAAATTACAACTCAGTGAAGGCTGTCTTTGCCAAGCTATTTGAGGAGGGTCTCTTCAATCGGGAGGGTCGCGGCAACTATTCGCCGAACATACCGATGATCCTCCTTCATCTCATGGACAGGATAGAGGCCCTGGAGAGGGGCGGAGAGTAGGGGTTTAAGAAATGGTAGACTTGCTTGAGAAGGCTATAAAGGAGCTTTCGCCAGACACGAGTCGGTTCAAGGTGCTCCTCTACCTCTCCTTCAAGGGGCCGAGCCTCCCAGGACAGATAGCTGAGGAGACGGATATACCCAGCGGTACGGTGCGCCCCGCTTTAAGGTTCCTTCTAGAAAAAAGGTTCGTGACCCAGCAGAGAGACGGAGCCTACAGGTCGAAGATCGCCTTCACCGAAATCATCTCGGACCTTTACACTCGTCAAGAGCAGAAGAAATAGCCCTATGAGGGCGGGGTAACCTTGGTCGGTTCCGACGAGCTCGAGGGGCTGAGGCGGGCGGGGAGCCAGCGACGAGTCCTGCTCTACCTGGTGGAGCATGGGGAGCCCGTGTCATCGAAGGACGTCGCAGAGGAGCTCTCTATATCGGTGAACGCCGTCAACATCGCCCTCTTCAACCTCTACAACAAGGGGCTCGTCGACAGGGTCTCCCGAGGCGTCTACAGGTATAAGTTGGGGCCCCTCCTCGTACCGCTGCTGAAGGAGTACTTCGAGAGGTAGACGTATGTCGAGAGGGAAGCCGAAGGAGCTGGACGATCTCGGGCTTGGGACCTCCGCCTTCAAGGTCCTCTGCTACCTCTCCTTCGAGTCAGACCCTTTGAGGCCCTCGGAGATCGCGGAAGGGCTGGGGGAGAAGGCTTCGACCGTCAGGGCGAGGCTCACGGAGCTGAAGAGCGCCGGCTTGGTCTCGGCGACGCCTGACGGCTACGTCTCGAACCTGAACCCATACGATATCCTCATGAAGCTGTACAGAGATATTAAGGAAGAGTTGAGAGGTTGAAACGATGTCAGAACAGCAGATAAAGGAGCTTAGGGAGAGGATAGACGCGCTGCTCAAGCTAAGGCGGGCTCCAAGCCAGTTCAAGGTCCTCTTCCACCTCCTGGAGACCGGGAGGGCCATGACCATAAAGGAGATCTCGAGCGTGGTAGACCTTACGGACAAGGCGACAGAGCGGGCCGTGGCGAAGCTCCTGAGGAAGGGGTTAATCCAGCGGACCCCCTTCAGGGACGGCGCCTACACCTGTGACAGCAAGCAGATCCTGCTCGGCCTGCTGCTGGTGGCCAGCGACCTCTACGGCAGCCTCGAGAAGGAGAAAAAGACGAGGGCGAAGAAGGGGAAGTCTACTTCTTCTTGAGCTGGGGCAGTACCTCCTCCTCGATCCACTTCACACCCTTGGTCGACAGCTTGTAGAGTGGGGCCTTCTCAACGGGCTTGAAGATGTGGCCGCGCTTCCTCATCTCGTGAAGCCTGGCGGGGACAGTGACCTTCTTACCGCTCGCCGCCAGCCGATGCCCGAGCTCCCTCGAGCTAGACTGATGGTCCTTTATGCTGTAGAGGATGAGGCCTATCGCCTCGTAGTGGGACATCTTCTTCTTCGTGACGATGACCGGCCCATCCCGCCTGATTTCGACGACGCCTTTCAGGTCGTCCCTCGCCTGTGTGGCGAGGAGGGCTGAGACCCTCTGGTTGATATCGGCGAGAAACTCTTGGTCGAGCTTCTCCAGCGCGTCGAGGACCTCCAAGGGGTTCTCGCCGCTCACCTCGATCTCGCCGAATGGCGTCTTTATGCCGAGCCTGATCCTCGCCATCAGCCAGCCTCCTCGTTGAAGACGTAGAGGTAGCCTCGCTTCTTATCCTTCCAACGCCTGATCTTCCCCTTCTTCACGAGCCAGACCAGGACCCCTGATAGGGTGGTCTTAGGGAAGAAGACGGCGTTCGCCTCCATCGCCTCCCTCAGCTCGGAGATGGTTCGCGGGGTCTTACCCCACTCCGTCGACAGCAGGGCCTGGACGGCTTCACTGCACTTAGAGGTCCTAGGAATCCTGGGGAACATTACAGCCTGGGACTGTGCCTTCGGCTGCTTGACCTTCTTGACTGGGGTCCGGTTCTCCGCCCTGAAGGCATCGGAGACCTTCTCGACTATGCCGTTCAGGTCGTCGAGGGTGGAGATGACCTCCTCCTTAACTCCCCCTATCTCCACCTCCATATCACCGATTCTCACTCTCAGGCGGAAGGAGGGTTGGCTCATAATGACCACGACAAAACCTTATACTAATAATAATTACAACCTAATAATACTTTACTCCCTCTCCAAGGATGAGAGAGCCGCCCTCATGACCTCCCTCAGCAGCCCTTGGACATCTTGGGCGCGGGCCCTCCCCCTAACCTCTCTCATGACCATCCCCATCAGCGGACCAAGGGCCTTCTCCCTCAAGCGCTCGATCAGCTCCGTGTTCTCCCCCACCTTCTCCTCCACGAGGCGGCTCAACTCCTCGCGAGACAGGAGTTCTAGGCCCAAGGCCTTCAGCGCTTCTCTAGGCGAGTCCTCGGCATGGGCCGCCAGCCATGAGAAGACCTGGGGGAGGGACTCCCTCACGGTCAGCCCCTCGTCTAGGAACTTGAAGACGCCGCGTATCGCTCCGTCGCTTAGACCTTCTACTCTGACCCCGTCCCTCTCGAGGCTCTTGAAGGTCTCGGTCAGTGTGACCGCTATGAGGGTCGGCAACACTCGCGTCCCCCTCGCCAGGTCCTCGAACAGGCCGCAGTAGTCGGAGTCGACTATCTGCCGGGCAAGCTTCTCGTTGAGTCCATAATCCGCCATGAGCCGCTTCAGCTTCGCCTCCGGCATCTCCGGCAGAGCCGCCTTCAGCCTCTCAAGCCTCTCCGGTGTGATGGCGATCGAGACCACATCCGTTTCAGGGTACATCCTCGCAGCCCCGGGGCGAGGCCTCGTGTAATGGGTCGTGCCGTCGGCATCCGCTGCCCTCGTCTCGCTCGGGACTCCGACCAGGGCCTCCCTAGCCCTTTCTAGGACTGCGGAGAGCGCCCTGCGGCACTTTTCAGGCTCATCAGCCACGATGACTACTGCGTCTCGTTCAGAGGCCTCCATCCTCTCTCGGAGGGCGCGTACCTCTTCGGCCGAGATGTCATAGCCGGGCAGCTCGTCAGTGTGGAAGAGGCCGCCGACGCCGCCCCAGAACCTAGCCAGGTCCGCCATCTCTGTGCCCAGCCTCCGGTTGGGGCAGAGCTCCCTGCCTATAAGGCCTCCAAACCCTGGCAGCCTCAAAGCGAGGACGTGGTGCCCCCTCTTTAAGGCCCCTCGGATGATGCGGCATTTGGTCGCGGCGAAGATCTCGGAGACGTCGACGTAGTCCGATACGATGTCTGAGGGTTTCACGCCGCGGCCCTTCAGCTCGGAGGCGATGGCGAGGAGGTTTGCCTGCCTCTGGGCCTCATATTCGACGACCTTGGATATGAGCTGGAGCTCTTGGACGCCCTTTATCTCGATGAGGGCGCCGCCCTCGATGGAGATGTTCAGGTCCTGGCGGATGGTCCCGAGGCCCCGTCGGACTCGGCCGGTGGCCCTTAGAATGCGGCCGATGGCGAGGGCGACCTCCTCCGCCTCCTTTGGGGAGTGTATGTCGGGGGCGGTGGTCACCTCGATGAGGGGTATGCCGAGCCTGTCTATCCTGTATCGGCTGATGGGCCCATCTTCGGCGATCTTCCTCGCCGCGTCCTCCTCCAGGCAGACCTGCTGGAGCCTGTAGGGTTTGCCGCCGACTTCTACGGAACCGCCTAGGGAGACGACGCATGTCCTCTGGAAGCCGGTGGTGTTGGAGCCGTCGACCACGGTCTTCCGCATGACGTGGACCTCGTCGACGGGGCGTGAGCCCGTCATTAGGGCGAAGGTGAGGCAGATGTTCAGCGCCTCCTCGTTGAGCGGCCCCGGCGGCTCCTCATCCATCTCCACGAGGCAGGAGGTCTCCTTGTTGGCTTCGTATACGATGGTCTTCCCCTGCATGAACTCGAAGAGGGCGGCGGGGTCGATCTCGCCGAGCTCGCTCTGGCTGGGCCGGAGGCGGCGGACGAAGGTGTACTCGGGGTCCTCCCTGAAGAGCTTCGGAGGGCAGGCGCAAAACATCTTGTGCTCCGTATCGAGCTCCTGGTGGACCTCCAAGCCCACCTTTAATCCGAGCTTTCTGTAATCCATCGGCCTCAACCCTCCTTGTACAGTGTCCTATCCGAGTACTCGCCGGCGCTGTTCCGCTTCATCAGCTCCAGCGTGCCCTCCACGTCGCCGGCCTCGCCGAGGGCCCACATGAGCTTCACGAGCGCCGTCTCCGGCAGCATGTCGCCGAGGGGCTCGACGCCCATGTGGAGGAGCTCCCGCCCCGTCGTGTAGACGTTCATATCTACCCTCCCCCAGATGCACTGGGAGGTCATCCCCACAAAGACGCCCTCCTTGATGGCCCTCTCCAACGCCCCGTAACACGCCGAGCTCACATGCCCCAGCCCTGTCCCTTCGAGGATGATCCCCCTGTACCCCTCATCCAATAGCCAGTTGAAGACGCTGGGGTTGAAGCCGGGGTGGAACTTGACCAGAGCCGCCTTCCTCTCGAAGCGGTCTCTGACCTCCAGCTCGCCTTCGCCTCTACGCCTGTAGTCGGCCGCAACCATCTCCAGCTTGCCTTCCACGAGCCTCGCGAGGGGGTTGGCGTTGACGGACTGGAAGGCGTATCGGCTGCTGGTGTGGCACTTCCTCACCTTGGTCCCCCTGTGGAAGGCTATACTCGTATCCGAGGTGTTCTCATGCATCGCGAGGGCGACCTCAGCGAATGGGGCGTGGGCCGCAGCCGTCACCGCGCCCACCAGGTTGGTGGCGGCGTCGGAGCTTGGCCTGTCGGAGCTCCGCTGTGAGCCTACGAAGATGACGGGGACAGGGAGGCCTTGGAGCGCGAAGCTGAGGGCGGCGGCCGAGTAGCCCATGGTGTCGGTTCCATGGGTGACGACGACCCCCTCTGCCCCGCCCCGGATCTTCTCCGCGACCCTGCGGGCCATACCCGACCAGTGGGTCGAGTCGATGTTCTCGCTGAAGACGCTGTAGAGGATGTCTGCGTCGACCGCTGCGATGTCAGAGAGTTCGGGGACGATGCTGAGGAGGTCTCGGGAGGATATCGCGGCGTGGACTCCACCTGTGACGTAGTCGACCCTGCTGGCGATGGTCCCACCCGTGCTGATGATGCTCACCCTAGGAAGCCCAGGCTTCACCTCCGGGAGCGGAGGCGGCTTGAACTCGGGCTTCTCCGCCGCCCCCAGGCGTTCCACCCTTGTCGAGTCGTCGAAGGCTACGCCGATGTTGTAGCCGCTCCTCAGCTTTAAAACCAGGTGCCAGTCGTCGGAGCTCTCGAGCCTAGGCATCAGGATGCCCTCGTAGACCCTGCCCCGGGTCTCCACCCTGATAAGGTCGCCGATGTCAGCCCCCGTCGCCCTCAGCGCATCTCTGAGGTGGCCCCTATAACCTTGAAGCGCCTCCTCGCTCATGGTGAATCTGGATTCTTCTTAGGCGTGTCCACTTATATTTGCAGAGGGTAGGCGGCCTCAGATCATCTGGAAGTATGTACTCTTCTCGGGCTGACACTCCTCGGCGTTGAGGAGGGACATGAACTCCTCATATAGCGGTCCGATGCGGGGGTCATCGTCGACGGTTCCGATGACCTCGTTGTAGTGTCGCAGGTCCCTGAACCTGTTGATCTCCATCCAGCGCCGGGGGTCCTTGGCGTCGCGGTAGATCTCGACACCGAGGCAGCCGTGCTCCATATAGACCTCGATGGCCCGCTTCTCCAGCGTGATATACTGCTTCGTCTTGTCCATCGGCACCACGTAGTTGTAGACGACCACGAACAATCCTCAGCCCTCAAAATTAACGGCGCGCTACATGGATAAAAGCATCTCCACTAAGCCGCTTCGCAGACGCTCTATTTTTCATACCATATGGAACGGCTTGTATAGAAATTGTTCGAGTCCGCAATATACAATGTGTAAACGCCTTCACCATAGATATATGCGTCATTTAGATAGAAGATTATTTCATATCCCTCTTTTTGTTGGCTCCATGTCTTAGCAGTAATGGTAATTCCTTCTTTCAAGCGATAGCCTTCAGGTAGTACTGACCCTACAAATATACCGGGATCGTAGGCTCCATTGTAAGGGTGTTTTGATAATTGCTCCACGGTTAAATTTTTTGGAAGCGGGTCATAGTAAATGACGATTTGTTCAATAGAATAGGATTCTTTTATGAATCTTACATAAAGATGTATGAGATTTTCTTCCCGAATAAAGTAAAAATCTTCGATATAGTCGTTTTCAAAATCTTGTACAAGATATACGTTATTTGAATCCCAGGAAATCCCTAAACTGACTTTATTATGAGAGGGATCCAAAATATTGTCCCTATGACTCCAATCACAATCTGAATCATTATACATCATTTGCCAATTTAATGATCTAACTGCTTCCTTGGGATTTATTATTCCGGTTGAATAATACCAACCGATGTTCTCAGAGATATACCCATGTCCGCCTGATAAAGTATATCTCATATAAGGTTTCAAACCGTTTACATCCCAATGACTCATATATTCATGTCTAAGCATATTATCGGCGTGTTCTTGACCGCATTTTACATCACTTAAGGTAACATTTTGTAAGCTACGTTCCATTCTTTCCTTGTTTATAAGAGATAATGCGTATTCCACTAATTCATCATACGTATCTGTGACTGAAGGTCTGATCTTTGAATTCGTGTCCTCAGATTCTGAAGGAATAAATGTTGATGGGAGATCATCTGCCTGAGTTTTAAAAATGGGTTGATAATAGTATAAAAAAACTATCCCAGATAGAATTGTAGCAATAATAAGAAAATAGACATATTTTCGATTTGATCTTCTAACTTTATATCCTTTTAATTCTGATCTTTTTTGTGGAGATCCAATATAATGTTTAATAGTTCTTTCTTCTGGTTTCTTCTTTATCTCTTCTAAATCCTCTTGAATTTGTCTATATTTATTCCAGCTTCTTTCTGGAAGATTTATACAATTGTGCGTCTCTGGTAGCCTGTGTTCGGCGCAGAAGGTCAAATTGCATAAGGGGCATCTGAAGGGTATATCCGTCTCCTTGCCGCAGAAATAGCAAATTCCCATTGATTAAATAAAGTTTCAATTAACAAAATAATTTTATGGATTATCCTATGTGAACTATTAACATAGCAAATGATAAATTAATTCAATGTTTCCTCTACACAGATTGAAGCATCCCGCGGCTCAGATATGCTTCGACATGTATACGCCATTCCTGCTGTAGCCCAGTCTCTCGAAGTATCGCTTAGTTCCGAGGGCGCTCATCACCACCAACTTCCTCGCGTCGTATTTCCCAGACGCGACCCCCTCAGCCTCCGACATGAGGATCCCGCCCCACCCCCTGTGCTGCCATGCACCGGAGGTCCTCGCCCCCACCGGCACCATCAGGCCGTAGATGTGGAGTTCCCGGACGATGGCTGAGCTGGCCTCTATCTCGGGCCTGTGGGCTCCTTCGGAAGGGATGCGGAGCCTGAGGAAGCCGACCAGTACATCGGCCTCCCGGTCCTCGACGGAGATGAAGTTCTCGACGCCCTCAGACGCCTCGTAGACGCGGCGGACAACCTCCAACCTGTCTGGGTCGGGGTCGACCCCCTCCCGGGCTCGGTGGCCCACCTCTCTGCAGCGGATGCACCTGCAGCGGCCTCCCCGCTCCCTGAGCCGCTCCCTCGCGAGCTGTCTCAGGTTGCTCTTGTCGACGCCTGCTTCGATGACGGGGCTGGGGATATCCCGCTGGATCCGCATGATCCTGACCCAAGGCGGCACCATCTCCTTCACCCGCGCCATGAGCTCCACCGCCTCATCCGTCGACAGCGGTCGATACCTGCCCTGCCTCCACCATTCGTGGAGCTTCGTCCCCTTGATGACGAGGGTGGGGTATATCTTGAGCATGTCCGGCCTGAACCGGGGGTCGCTGAAGATGGCCTTGAACCCTTCGAGGTCGCGCTCAGGCGTCGACCCCGGCAGCCCCGGCATCATGTGGTAGCAGACCTTCAGCCCCGAGTCCTTCAGGATCCGGGTGGCGTCGACCACATCCTGGACCGTGTGCCCCCTTTCCACTAGCTCGTAGAGGTCGTCGTAGACGTTCTGCACGCCTATCTCGACCCGGGT
>CAZWKG010000012.1:0-10939 GCA_964634705.1 uncultured Candidatus Bathyarchaeia archaeon
TGACGACGAAGCTTTTCCATCTATAAACTGGAGACCCAGAGCATCCTGAACTTCCGGCTTCCTTCCGAGGTTAAAGAAAGAGATAAAAGGAGCTCTATGCCAGCGCCATCAGGTGTTGCGAGCTTTTGCCGGGGTCCTGAAGGACGCTTCTATCGAAATATAAATAATGTGGTCTTCTTATCATTAGAACAGATTGGGGCCGTCCAGGGTAGTCGAATGTATTGAAAGAAAGCCTAAAATAGATTACAAAATCGGACTCCATCCTCATGGTCAGGGACTTAGGACGAATTAAACGCTCGAAGAAGACCCGGAGGGGCGGACCAATCGCTGCAGGGCGTCGAGCTCTGCCGGGGGACTAACCTGGGGATGAGCCCCCGTGAGAGCGGAGGGGTAACCAACCCCCAAGGCGATGACAGCTCCCCAAAAAAAGAGAGGAGTTGAGGTGTAAATGAGGATTCAAGCGCTGAAAGAAGCGGGAATATCTCTGCCAATAATGATTGCTGCAGTGCTTCTGACATCGATATTAACTATAACTCCTGCTGTAGAGAGCCGAGGATTCATTCATGGAATCGTCATAAACGTAGATGGTGAAGATTACTATCTTTCAGGGCCTCCTGATGGACCAGATGGAGCAAAAGATGTCCCGGGCCACTACTGGGTTATGGCTGGTCCAAATCAACTTGTAGGGAAGCACTATAATACAGGCCCATTCGGAGTTCCAAAATGGTGGTCGTCAGACGCACAGGATGGCGAGCTACTCTACATAGTTCACGCAATTATAGATACTTGGAGCCCTGAGAAGGCGGAGCGGTATGCTGGCCGTGGATATGTCCACTACCATGAATTGGTAAAGGTGAGCGATGAAACTCTACATCCCACTAAGGTTGTCTGGTTGAAACACACCGCTAGAACATTCTTCACCCTTGATGGCGGACCACACCCAGAACTTGCTCACTACGTAACACCAGGAGTAGACTACGAATTCATACCCAACTGGGGTACGCCTTACCCATAGCCATAAAATTAGACAATAGCTCTCCTTCCCCTTTTTTCCTTATAAAAGCTCAAATCTTCGCGCGGAAAAAGGCCAGGAAGAGATCAGCAATTCGTTATTCCTTGATTGGGCTTTCTGGAGGTCGCATACCTACCACGTTACAAGTCATAGTGGATCGTACTCCCTCAATCCCTCTGACCCTAGTACAACTTCTCTTAATTTCTCCTTAGTCTCAGTCTTAATCATCACATAAAAATCGTAGGGTCAATATATGAAGTTGGCATCGACCAGACCAGGAATACTCATTAGCTTGTCCCTCAGATCTCTTGGGAATGAGAAGGCCAACACTCCGAGAACCAATGCCTGCTCAATCGTACTCCCCTGGTTTGTTATTTGATAATTTATTTTAAACTTACCGCACATGATGCTAACTCCCCTTATCTTTGGGATTAAACCGATAAAGGGGGGATTCGCAGGCGCACATCGATTTTCAAATAACTTATTTTCTCTTTTATATGGAGTGTTTTTAATCCATATAACATCCTCTGGAGATAGGCCTCCCGATGCTATAATGCTTGGACCACTTTAAAGATTAAAGCGTCGAGCTTCACCTTCGACCAGAGAAAAGCAGCTCAACCCTATTGCAGAGCGCCTCTGACCTCCTCGTCTGTGGCGTTCCTCCTGATCTCTATCTTCTCGTCTAGAGGCTCCAGGTGATCCATATTGACGCGGCGCCTCCGGACTCCTGTTAGGTCCTCGGGCCCCGTGACGAGCACGTAGTTCCTGTCGATGATGTCGACTATGACACATCGCCTGCCCACCTCCCTCCCCTTGAGCTTGACGCATACTCGTCCGACTTCAATGGCCGACATCAGTTCACCCTCCGGAGCAGTATTCCTCAACGACCTTCTTTAAGATTCTCGCAGTTCCATCGGCGTCGAAGAGCTCCGTGTTCAGCACCACATCGTATATCGACAGATCCGAGATGTCCATGCCGTAGAATTTCCTGAATCGCTCCCGCTCGATCTCCTCTCTGAGCAGCGTCCTCCTCCTCGCCTCCTCCATGGTGAGGCCGTCCCTCTCCGCAATCCTCCTCATCCGAGCCTCAAGGGGCGCAGTCAGGAAGACCTTGATGTCCGCTGCATCCACCATCCAGCCGGAGAGGGACGCGTCGATGACTACCCCTCCCCTCACAGCCTCCTCCTTCGTCCGCTCGTCAACGAGCCTGTCAAACTCTGGGTCCCCCTCGGCCAGCCTCGACATCTCCTCGAGGGTCATCCCCCGCTCCTCCGCCATCTGCCTGAACAACTCACCCGCCGAGATGTATCTGAGCTCCAGCGCATCCGCGAGCCGCATCGCGTGGGTCGACTTACCCGAGCCGTGGAGGCCACTCACCGTGATCACGACCCCCCTCACCGAGGTCTTACCGCCAACTCCAGTCACGGCCCGACTCCCCTCAGCTCTCCTTTGGCTCGATCTCGATTGATAGGCCCAGAATCCTCCTTAGAATTATACTGGTGAATGCTGAGCAGAAGAGGTACCACGTCCAAAACGACAGTGTACCCTGTGGCGCGATCCAAGGTACCTTAAAGGGCATTTCTGCGACTGCCGTGACCCCACTGAAGAATTTGGTGAGTACCTGCCAGATGAGGAGGAAGGGAATGAAGGTGAAAAGCATGGTCTTCCACTGGTTCATCATCATCTTCTGCTGGGTCTTCATCATATCCTGCTGCCGCTTCTGCAACTTAGCGATGCGACGCTGGTTCCCGCTCCGCATGGCGTCCATCAGCTCCTTCTGGAGGTGGCGGGACTCCACCATCCACCTCCTGTACTCGTCCAAGTCTATGACTATCCGGTTGGCAATGGTGGTCACGAGGCTTATCGCCACCGAGATTCCCAATATAAAGAGTGTAGACCAAGGCGGCTCCTTCAGCAAGCTGAAATCCAGCGCCGCGAGGCTCGAAGCTAGAGACATCGGATCGAACATCCAGGTCCCTCCCAGCCCTCTTTCATATCTTACACCGGCATAAAAACCCTGCTGGGCTCACCCCTCCGCTGCCCGGGTGCAGTAGGTCCGCCAGCTGAGGCAGATGGTCCTTGGGTGCGCGGCCCTGGCCTCGTCAAGCCTCCCCACAGCCGTGTTCCCTGGCGCCGCGAGCACCTCGCCGGGGTTGGAGTAGGCGAGGTCGGAGATCTCCTTCACGGCCTCGATGAAGGCGTCCAGGGCCTCGAGAGGCTCCGTCTCCGTCGGCTCGATCATAAGGGCCTCAGGGACGATGAGGGGGAAATAGACGGTGGGGGCGTGGATGCCATAGTCCAGCAACCTCTTCGCGATATTGAGGGTGCGTACGCCTGTCTCCTCCTCCATTTCGACGGCGCTGAGCACCGCCTCATGCTTCCGCGGCGTACCAGGCGCGTAGGGGAGCGAGAGCCCTCGCACCCCCTTCAGCTTGTGGGCGACATAGTTCGAGTTCAGAACCGAGATCTCCGCCGCCTCCCTCAAACCCGTTCCACCCAGGGCCAGCATGTAGGCGTACGCCTTCAACATGGGCGACACGTTGCCGTAGTAACCGTGGATCTTGCCGATGGTCTTGGGCCTATTGTAGTCGAGGCGGTATACCCCTTTCTCGGTTTCGACCGTAGGGACGGGGAGGAAGTCGGCGAGGAAGGATTTGACGCCGACGGGACCCGAGCCGGGGCCTCCGCCGCCGTGGGGCGTCGAGAAGGTCTTGTGGAGGTTGACGTGGACGATATCGAAGCCCATGTCTCCGGGCCTGCACTTGCCCATGATGGCATTCAGGTTCGCGCCATCGTAGTACATTAGGCCGCCGGCCCCGTGGACGATCTCGGCGATTCCGGAGATGTTGCTCTCGAAGATGCCGAGGGTGTTCGGATTGGTCAGCATCAGCCCCGCCGTCCGCTCCCCCACGACGCTCCTCAACGCCTCCATATCCACACAACCGTCATCGCCTGACGGGATTTCCACTGTCTTGAAGCCCGCCATGATGGCGCTTGCCGGGTTGGTCCCATGGGCCGAGTCGGGTATTATGATCTCCGTACGCTGATCGAGTTCGCCCTTGTCCGCGTGGTAGGCTCTTATGAGGAGGTTGCCCAAGAACTCCCCGTGGGCCCCGGCGGCGGGCTGAAGGCTTCCGTCATCCATCCCCGTCACCTTCAGAAACCACTGTTTCAGCTTGTACATCATCTCTAGGATGCCCTGGACCGTGGCCTCGTCCTGATCGGGGTGGAGCTCCGTGACCTTCGGGTGGGACGCGACCACCTCGTTTATGACGGGGCTGTACTTCATAGTGCAGCTGCCTAAGGGGTAGATTACACCGGAGTTGACGCCATAGTTCATCTGGGAGAGGTGGATGTAGTGGCGGAGCACCTCGACCTCGGAGACTTCGGGGAGCATCGGGGGGTCGCCCCTGAGCATGTTGGACGGCACCAGTTCCTCGATGTCGCCGACGGCGTCGCTCACCTCGGCCTCCACGGGTGGGACGGTGAAACCGACTCTGTCCTCCACGCCCAGCTCGAAGATGAGGGGCTCCTCCCAGTAGGCCTGCCTGAACCGCCTCATCCCTATCCCTCCAACGCCTCCTTGAGGGCGGAGACCAGCCTGTCGATGTCCCTCTTGCTGTGCATCTCCGTGACGCAGTAGAGGCCCGTCTCCTCCAGCTCAGGGAACTCTTTGACGAGAGGTTTCCCACCATGCAGCCTTCTGTCGAGAAGCTCCCTGTGGACCTCGGCCACCGTCTTGCCTCTGAAGTTGACGGTGAACTCCTTGAAGTGGAAGCTGTTGAACAGCGGCGCCCGGACGTCAGGCAGCTCCCCGATCCTCCTCATGGCGTAGTGAGCCCGGCTAGCCACGACCTCGCAGAGCTCTCGGAGGCCTGAGGGGCCGAGGAGGGAGAGGTAGACGGCGCCGGCGACGGCGCAGAGCGCCTGGTTGGTGCAGATGTTCGAGGTCGCCTTCTCGCGCCTGATGTGCTGCTCCCGGGTCTGCAGCGTCATGACGAACCCCCGCCTTGAGCCTTCCAGCGTCTGGGTGAGGCCGATGAGCCTCCCCGGAATCTGCCTGATCATCTTCGGGTCGTTGCGGCAGGCGAACACCCCCAGCAGCGGCCCGCCGTAGTTCATGTGGTTGCCTAGGGGCTGCCCCTCCCCGATGACGATGTCGGCGTCGTAGTCGCCTGGCGCCCTCAGGAGGCCGAGGGAGATGGGGTCGACCCCGACGACGAGCAGGGCCCCGGAGTCGTGAGCCGTCTCGGCGATGGCCTCGACGCCCTCCTCCACGAAGCCTAGGTACGACGGGTTCTCGATGTAGACGGCTGCGGTATGGTCGTCGACCTTCTCCTTCAGGTCCTCCAGATCGAGGAGACCAGTAGTCTTATCATAGTAGACCTGCACCACGCTTATCCCCACGGGCTCGGTGTATGCCTTTAGGACTGCGAGCCTCTGGGGGCTGATCAGGTAGGGGACCGCAACCGTATCCCTCCGGGTCAGCCTGCACGCCATCCGCGCGGCCTCGCCTAGGGCGGAGGACCAGTCGTATAGGGAGGAGTTGGTCACCTCAAGGCCGACGAGCTCACAGATGAGGCTCTGGTACTCGAAGACGGCCTGGAGCATCCCCTGGCTGATCTCGGGTTGGTATGGGGTGTAGCTGGTCAGGAACTCGGCACGGCGCACGATCTCGTCGACGACGGCGGGGACATAGTGGGGCCAGACGCCGCCGCCGAGGAAGGGGGGGCACCTCAGGCTCCGGTTCTTCTGCAGCAGGCCCAGAACCATCTCCTTCAACTCAGCCTCGGAGTAGGGCCCAGGGATATCGAGTTCACCGTTGAACCTTAGGCCCTCCGGGATGTCTGAGTAGAGGTTGTCGATTGAACGTATGTCGAGTTCCTCCATCATCCTCTCCTTGATCTCCGTCACGCTGTTGGGCAGATAGGGGTGGGTTTTACTCAATCCGCGTTCCTCCAATCAAATCAGCACTTGTTATAAGAGGGGATTGTAATTAGCTTTACTATAAGGCAGTATACCCTGCCCCACGGTTTAAATGTGGGATATGCGCCTATAATCTCTACAGTGCATAGAATGAGACGGATGCTGGCGCTGCTGCTCATCACCTTCACACTCATAACCCTGACCGTCCCACACGCCAAGGCCCACGACGGAACCCAACCCATAGTATACGCCAGACGGGATGTCGAGATACTGAACGCAGGATTTTTGATAATGAACGACACCATCACCCTCGAAGCACCTCAAGGCTTGCAGGTGGAGGTCACAAGCCTCAAAATCGGTTTCCCTGCCTTCTTCACTATGGAGCGGCGCTCCTTCATGTTGTGGGGGGAAGGTGGCTGGCAGCAGTTGAGATACGAGGAGACAGGCTTCGTAGAACCCAGGCTCTATGGATACGAGGTGAAGCTGCCCTCTCCGGTCCTGCTGGAGGGCGACCTAAATCTGAGGATCAGGTCCTCATACCTCTCCGTGGATAGCGTCGAATGGGATTACGGAGGCTACTCCGCCCGTCTACCCGTTTACCCGGTGACACCATACAACATGTCGTCGTTTGTGCTCCATGTGACGCTGCCCATAGGGGCGGAGCTGAAGGAGGTCGACTCACCCCTCCTCTTCACGAACTCCTCGGAGGCAGGCCTGTGGACGTTGAGGCATGAGGCTGGGGAGTTGGCGCCGATGCGAAACGAGAACGTGACGATCGCCTACACACCGGCTCCCGATGACGAATACCTGCTCGACTGCGAGCTCCTGCAGCAAGGAATCTCCATCATGCCAGACAAGCTGAGGTTGGAGGACACCTACGTCATCACCAACAGGGGCGCCACCATAAATCGGTTCCACCTCAAGCTAACACAGGACGCCTCTAACATCGGGGCCCGCGACGGGGTCGGCCCCCTCAAGGTGACACACAAACTCGTCGAGGAGGACGGTGGATATCTCGATCTCCACGTAACTCCTCGATCATCCGTGTCGACCCGGAGCAGATGGCGCCTAACAGTCGAGTACTCGGTTCCGAGGAGGGAGCACATCGAGGAGGAGGGGAGCAGGTTCACCCTCACCTACCCCGCCCATGGCTTCCCCCACTACATCCAAAGGCTCATGGTCGTCGCAACCCTACCCGAGGGCGGAAGCTTCATCGCCTCGAACCCCGAGCCCGTCTCCGTGAAGAAGGCCTCAGCCTTCAACCAGCAGGTGACCATCGATTTAGGAGATGTAACGCCCTCAGAGCGCCCCGAGGTAACCGTCGAGTACGGCAGATCCCTCCTCTGGTCCTTCTTCAGGCCCCTGGAGTGGATGTTGATCGCCGCCGGCGCAGTCGCAGCGGTCTACATCCTTAGGCGGCGGAAGCGCGTCGAGGAGGTGATGCCCGAGATCAGACGGTCAGATCTTGAAGAATTCCTGGATCTCTACAGGGAGCGAGTCGCCCTCCTCGCAGAGCAGGAGGAGCTCGAGCGGGGTGTTAAGAGGAGAGAGATGGGCCGTGAACAGTTCGAACAGAGGTCGGCGGAGATCACGCGACGCCAGAGGCAGCTGCTAAGGACGCTTAGACGTCTGGGGAGGCGCCTCGAGGCCGCTGAAGCTAGGATGAGCGACCGACTTGGGGAGATAAGGAGGGCAGAGGCTGAGCTGGAGAAGGTGAACACCGACCTGAGGAACCTGGAGGTCCGCCTCAGAACGAGACGAGTCTCCCGAAGGGACTATGATCGGAGGAGAAGAGAATACCTTAGGAGACGGAGCCGAGCTCGAAGACGCATCGAGCAGGCGATAGCAGAACTCCAGGCTCAGGCCTGACGGCCAGCCACCCCCTAAAAATTTTAATACTGATTGCAGGAAGTTTAGAGGATTCAACTAGGAAGGTGAGGATATGCCAAAGGTGATCATAGACTACGATAAATGTACCTTCTGCCAGACCTGCGTAGACACATGCCCTATGGGCGTATACGAGGTCGAGAGCGACAAGGTGGTGCCTGTCCAAGAGGACCAGTGCATCGTCTGCCGCGCGTGCGAGGCGGCATGCCCCTCAGAGGCCATCACAATCGAAGAATAGGAGCAACGGACCCCGCTGAACCCTACCCACCTCTCTTTTCAGCACCCTCGATCAGCATTTAAGACCACAACCCAGATCTATGAAACGCAATGGGGCGATTCCTCAAAGCCATTTATACGTCGTGGAGAAGCGTCTGGTAGTCGGTCCAACTGAAAAGGCTTTAAGCTGCACCCGAGATAATAAAGGTGATTTCGATGTCTGAGGCGTTGATGAAGGTAGGCGAGCTGAGGACCTACTCAAGGCGCGTAAACCTGATAGCGCAGATCGTTGAGAAGGGGGAGGAGAGGGAGGTCGTTTCACGTTCAGACGGCCGAACCCACCGGGTTGCCGAGGCGCTCATCGGCGACAAGACGGCCTCGGTGCTGCTCACCCTCTGGGACGACAACATCGACCGCTTCGAGGCGGGCGACGTCGTCCAGATCTCGAATGGTTACGCCAACCTCTTCAGGGGGAGCCTGAGGCTGAACATCGGGAGATACGGCACGGCCGAGAAGGTCGACCAGGAGATCGAAGAGGTCAACACGGAGAACAACCTGTCGACGAAACAGTACGGGGAAAGCTACCGACGCCCCATGAGGCGTCAAAGGCGATACTAGACCCCCTTCCACGCCCTTTTTCTAAGTCAAACATCTATGCGCGGTTAGCCTTCTCTAATGTAGCTATGGCCCAGCGGGCCGAACGTAGTATCCTCTCGAGGTTGGACTTGACGAAGTCGACGCCCTCGACCTCGCTGATGACGGCGAAGGAGCGGACGACATCTACCGGGCGGGTGAGCTCAGGAGGGGACAGCTTCCCCTGCAGGCCGTCCCGAAGCGCCCTGAAGTCCTTCAAGTCCGATAACGCCATCTCCAGCCGCAGTCTCCGCTCCTCGTCGGAGGCTGGGGTGAACCCTCTCATCTCGCTGTAGCGGAGGAGGTTAACGGCGAGGGAGTTGAGGCAGGCGAGCATCTGCTTTAGGCTCGCTTGGACGGCGTCTCGCCTGCCGAAGAACTTGAACACGGCGCCCCCCAACATAAATGAGATGACCTTTTAACTTAATCTTTTCCAAATATCCCCGTATGGAATCCACACTCGACCGACCTGAACGACTTGCTCTCGACAGAGGGGGCATGCTCAAGGCCCTCAGCCGCTTCCCTGAGAGCTGCAGGGAAGCCATAGAAGCCGCGGAGGGGCTTAACCTCGGCATACTGCCGAGGAGAGATTTCAAGGCAGTCGCCGTCGTAGGTGTAGGCGGCTCAGCCATTGGAGGCCACCTCATCTGCGACTGGCTGCTGGACAGCTGCCCAATCCCCGTACATGTCTCCAGGGGATACCACTTGCCGAGGTTCATCGACGAGGGGATGCTAGTCTTCGCCGTCAGCTACTCGGGTAACACTGAGGAGACACTCAGCGGCTTCAGAGAGGCGTTGGAGAGGAGATGTCCTGTCATCGCTCTGACCTCAGGCGGGGAGATGCAGAGGCTCTCCGCCGAAAAGGGCGCCCCCCTCCTAGGGCTGCCAGTGGGGATGCAGCCTAGGGCGGCCCTACCCAACCAGTTCTTCTCCCTCGCGACGATATTGAAGCGGCTGGGCCTCGCCTCTGAGCCCTGGGGAGAGGTCGGGGAGGCGATTGATATTCTCAGAGACCTGAGGGGAGACCTCGTGCCTGAAACGCCCACCACCTCAAACCCAGCGAAGCGGCTGGCGCTGGGCCTCAGGGGGTTGGTGCCTTTCGTCTACGGCCCACGCCTCTTCGGGGCCGTCGCTTATAGAATCAGGACGCAGCTGAACGAGAACAGCAAGGTTACGGCAGGCTCCGGCTTCTTCCCCGAGGCCTTCCACAACGCCGTTATGGGCTGCGAAGGGCCAGAGAAAATTAGGAGGCGTGTCTGCGCACTTGTCATCCGCAACCCTGAGGGGCCCCCCGAGATGGAAAGGAAGATGGAGGGCTTCAAGCGGCTGCTGGAATCCAGCGGGATCCGCGTCCTAGAGATACGCGCCCAGGGGAGAGGAAAGCTGGCACGGATGCTCTCCGCCCTGTACGTCGGCGACTATGCGGCCACATACCTCGGACTGCTCTACGGCCTCGACCCGAGTTCCACGGACTCCATCGCGGCGCTGAAGAGGTTTTAGGCGTCTGCCTGCACCTTTTATAGGGCTGCCCCGCGTTCTTGTCTGATGGGAGCGCGATGGTCGTCGAGGTGGACGATACCCGCTGAGGGCGGGCGTTAAGCAGGCTGGGGCGACCTCGTGGGCGGCGCCGTCGTCGTGATGCGCCGGGTCGAGACGGGAGAGACCCATGTAGGAGAGGTGCCCCTCCATCTCTTCCAAGGCGAGGCCTTCAAACGACAGCTCTACCTGAGGAAGGCCGCGGAAATAGTCCTCGGCGGCGTGGAGGCCCTCAGCGTGTCGAATGAAGAACCGATACACATCTGCACGGGGTACATCCTCTCCAAGGCCAGGGAGGCACTGAGGGAGAAGGGGTTCAAGGTCGTCCCCATGAGGATCGGGGGCGAGACTCAGGCCCTAGCTGAGCGGGAGTTCATCAGGAGCCTTGCGCGGATGGGCGTCGGCGACGAGGCAACCATAGCGGGGATGCGCAGCTTTAACGCCTTCCTCGGATGGGTGTTGGAGGACCTCGACGCCAGGGAGCGCTACGTGAAGACGGGCTGGCCGGCCTGGCCCAGGCTTAGAAAGGGGGGTGAGCCGTGAGTCCTAAGCGGAGATCCATGAAGATCTCCATCGCCATCCCGGCGTCCCTCGTTTCCGAGGTTCCGCATCTGAGGGAGAAGACCAGCGTCATCGGCCAGATCGGCAGGGCGGCGGCCATCTTTCGGGTCGACGACATCTACATCTACCCCGACGCCCTAGACGAGGCCCACCTCGTCCGCCTCATCC
>CAZWKG010000012.1:11039-13048 GCA_964634705.1 uncultured Candidatus Bathyarchaeia archaeon
GACATCTACATCTACCCCGACGCCCTAGACGAGGCCCACCTCGTCCGCCTCATCCTGAGCTACATGGAGACGCCCCAGTACCTGCGGAGGCGCATGTTCAGCAAGCGGACCGAGCTCAGATACGTGGGAGTGCTCCCGCCCCTCCGGACGCCACACCACCCCCTGGAGAGCCGGGCTGAGAAGCTGAGAAGGGGGGAGTTCCGCGAGGGCATCGTCCTAGCCGAGGACGACGGAGATTTCGTCGTCGAAGTGGGCGTCGATAGGCCGCTGAGGGCGACGGGGCGGGCCCCCTCCATCGGGGGAAGGGCGACCGTGGAGGTCACGGAGATTCAGCCAGAGCTCAGAGGTAGGTTCGTAGGCCGAGGCGATGTGGACTGCTACTGGGGGTACGGCGTACACATAAGCGGGCGGGGCCTTGGCAGGCTTGCGCTAAGCAAGGAGTTCGACCTGACGGTGGCAACTTCACGACAAGGGCCGTCCTATTCGGGTGTCGAGGATCAGCTGAGCAGGCGGTGGGCGGAGGCGAGAAGCGTCCTTGTTGCGTTCGGCTCGCCTCGGAGCGGCCTCGGTGAGATCCTCTCCAGTGAGGGGCTGACCATGGAGGAGGTTTTCCACTTAACCGTGAACACCATCCCCCAGCAGGGATGCGAGACGGTGCGGACCGAGGAGGCAGTCCACGCGACGCTGGCGATCCTCAACCTCCTGGGCCCTTAAGACGGCTCCTAAAGATTATTAGTTCAAGCATCCGTCTAATCTTCGGAGCGTTCAAGGGTTGGCGCAGGACGACGATATCATCGAGTCGGAGCTGAAGGGGAAGACGCTGCTCGTCTATACGCACCTACTCAGGATGAATCAGCCAGCTGGCGTCCGCGAGGTGCAGAGGGCCCTCGGATTCAGCAGCCCCAGCGTCTCCGCCTACCACCTCAACAAGCTGCAGGACTTGGGCCTTGTCGAGAGCGACCGGGGCGACTACAGGCTCATTCGCGAGGTTAAGATCGGGGTGCTGCGTCAATTTGTGACCCTGGGCCGCTTTATGCTCCCCCGGTTCCTCTTCTACGCCGTCCTCGTGACCACTATGCTCTTCACCTATATGCTCCAGTTCCCTATGGTACCCACTAGGCAGAATATCACGACCATACTGCTCGGCGCCGTTCCCACCGTCATCCTCTGGTATGAGACGATCAAGGTCTGGAGGGAAAAGCCGGGCTAGAAAAAGGCGGTTGCGAGAAACGTTCTAATTTTAGAACAAGGCCCCCTAACAAGGGGGCATCCGTTCTAAACTATGGTATTAAATAGCATTTGAACTAATATATTATGCATTACATTAGAGGGGGTTAGGTGATAGAAAAAGAGGAAGTTCTCATCATAGCCGGTCTTACAATCTTTTTTATAATGGTACCCTCTTTTTACTCATGCTATGAGATGCATTATGACGACGATATGGGCGCGCCAGTGATTGAACCATGTCTAGGGATTCCAGGAGAATTCGAAAGAAACTTTACTGTACAGATTAAAATCGAGGATTATTTAGACGTGGAAGATGTGCAGATTGGTTTCTCAAACAGGAGAGATGGCAAGCCTGAACCCGTAAAAGCCTGGAATAACTGCGTCGAAGCAGATCATTTCCATACCTTTCCAGAGCCGTTAGAACTTCTTTTCGTGTATAGTCATGGAGATCACTGGTTGATCTTAGGCGACAACGTAGGTGTAAGATTCCAAAGTAGCGGCGAAACCGTTGAGGTTGGTGAGTTGGACCTCGATTTCAGAATATCGGATAAGGTGTATCTCGCCATATACGAGTACGAAATCAGAGCACTGCAGATTGTCATACGCAAGAAAGAGACGAAAATCGCCTTCGTCTGGGAGGGTCCTTTAGATGAGGTCTTATCGGAGTGTCTAATCTTCAGAGGATTGAAGGGGCGGCTAATCCAGGCAAGATTTCCCATGCTTAACACAGTAAAAGGGTTCAGTTTGGTTAAAGGGGAAGAGGAGATCGAGAAACTATGGTT
>CAZWKG010000013.1:0-12557 GCA_964634705.1 uncultured Candidatus Bathyarchaeia archaeon
AGCACCACAGTAAAGTCCACATCTTCCAACCAAATTCCTATTGACCATCGACACAACTCTTTACAAAACCATGATCAGCTGAGCTTTATTAATTATATCTCACGCGAGGCTATTGTGCTTAATCTTTCGGTCTATCTAATTGGGGCTGCTCAGATTCCTCAGCGTATAGATAAGACTGAGCAATCTCGTCCCAAACATAGTCTATTACGGCATATGACGGTCCGTCCTCTCTCATAGTTATCAAGATCTGATGTGGCGTAATGACCTGCAAGAGCGGTTGCCAGATCCGGTTTCCATATCCTGGATGGGAGCAGTTGAAGTTTATCCTCACACTCCAGCCTTGCTGAACTTGGATGACCTCGTCGATCACTATCGAATCTTCTATACCGTCGAACGTGAAGGTTGGGCAGTTCATCAGGAAGTCTATGGCAGCCTCCACCGCTTCGGACTCGTCGAGTATGGGACTCGGAACCGTCCCATATAGATAGACCGAAAGAGTGAGCGAGGCTACTGCAAGTAGAACTATGGCGGAAAACCAGTGAATGCGTTTCATCACCCTTCGCCTCCAAGGGATGCTTGATCGTGAACATCCTGTTCTAAAGGCTGGACATGATAACGATGCATTCCTATTCACCTAGTGAGCCTTTTATCGAATCCGCACGAAGTGGGGAAGATGTTGATAGCCTTCAGCTTTCTTGCATTCCGCCTCCAACAAGGCCGCTTTGATTTCCTTCCAATTGGTGTAGGGTTCTGGATCGCTCACTTGAAGGTTTTCTTTTTCTTTAGAGTTTGACGGCTCCATAGAGCCTGTTTTCCTCATTCTGTTTACACCTTGCAGATGCACCCAACAAAAGAGATGTAAAGATTATACCGTAATATGACGGCATCCGCATGAGAACCTCTAAAAAACCAACATGAACTGGGGCATGTATCGAATGAAAGAAGAGGGTCTGAAAAATCTGAGTTTTCCTACTTCATTCTCAACCGGCTTCTTTTCTCAACCGAAGCCTGCTTAAACAACCTCATGTAAGGAATTAGAGATCTGACTAGCTTGTTTTCGGCTTTTTTCAGGTGTTCATGAAACGTCGTTCTTGGTACTTGCTTTTTGCTTGCAATGGTCTTGACACTAGATTTTCTTGGTAGTCTATAGTAGCCGTGGTTGTAGGCAGTCAGCAGAGCATCCATTTGCTTATCAGTTAAAGCTGAAAATAAGGCATCGGCTGTAAGTGTCAAGGAACTAGCAATAAAGCCATTGAAGGGAACCTTACGCAAGACCTCTACCGAAAAAGCCATCTCCTCTAGTCGTTGCAGAAGCTTTTCCAGGTCTTCGTGTCTGAAGGCTATGACGCGATAGTATTCCCAGCCTTCTTCATAGGCTACCGGCAGGACGTGAAGAAGATTAAGTTCATCGATATTTTTTCCCACAGAGTTCTCGGTGGTGCAGTAACATTTCTTTGTAACCAGGTGAATGTCATGTTGATCCGACGACTCCTCAATTAATCCGGGCAACTCGGATATCGCCTCCATTACAGCCGAATAAGCTTCTCGGTTCTCCACAATCATCTCAATGACTTCATGTTCCCGGTTACACCAGACAAACATCTTCAGAGATGGAAACTTTCGTGAAATGTTGCCAAAAGGACAGTCATGTGATACTTTGAATACAACCTCAAATAGCGGCATAAGAACTAGATTGTCTGCTGACTTTATCAACTTTTTCTCTCTATCTTCGGAAAGGCTAGCCGAATAGGAAATATCGATGTCCGTATTTTGTCGGATACTTTTCCATAATCTGACTCTCTTTTGGCTTCCTGCGAGTTAGCACTTCGTATAGCTTTCTTAAAGCTTATATAAATCACCTTAATAGCTGACACCATTAACTGGGAGACATATCTTCAATGAGAAAGGAGATCGTTTTCAGCCTGAATCCCGTCGTCAACCTGATTCTACATATCCTCTGCTGCGCAGACCCAACCTTCCCGAGGAAACCTGTCTATGAAAAGAAAGCGGGAGTATGGCTGCTCAATGGTGAGAGAAAGTTCTTCGAGGAGAACTTCAGACTGGAGCAGACTGGAAAGGTGAGTACGACAGCCCACTTCGCAACCCTCTATCAGGTGCCCGCCTACTTCGCATCCAGCGACATTGAAAGCCTGAATGAGGTTATCGGGCTGATGGTGAAAGGTGGCTTAGAAGGCCTGAAGAAGCGGTTCCCCAAGAAGGGGGCTATGATCGAAGCCTACATGCCTAAAAGATTTCAGAAGATGATTTTCGACGGTCCCATACGCTCAGAGAAGCCTGATGTCATCCTTCGTTACCGCGACATATTGGAGGAAGTCTACCAACGGTTCTACAGGGACCACTGGGCGACCATCACAACCAAGATGGAGGAAAGAGCCCGGCTTCTGATGGATCGGTACATCGAAGATCATGACGTGATAGGTCTCTGGGAGGAGGAAACCCAATTGGTATTTCCATATCCAGAGTTCGTTGTCGAACTAGCCGACCCCATAAAGACCCTGGGGACGAGCCTCATGGCAGAGCGGGACGCCTTCTCCAGCTGGGTTTCGCCTGAGAAGACCTTTGGGATAATCTCCCACGAGGTCGGCTCACACATCCTTGTCCAGACCCGTACCCTTGAAGAGGATCATCTGGCCGCTGCGTTTGAGAAGGAAACCGAAAAAACCTTACGGATTGTGGAGGCAATTGCATATCTGCTAAACCATGAGATCTGGAGGGACACGAAAAAGCAACTCGGTTACTCGAAGTTTGGTGAAGCCTTGAGGCGGGAGATTGAAGGGTTGCAGGCGAACTGGCGAGACTGGAGAAAGGGCAGACTGTCCATAACTGATCTGATTCTCGTAGCTTTCAGGAAGCTATACGGAACTGGTACTTGCTAGCTGGCGTTCAAAAAATTTCCACTTATTAAGAAGGGTACTAAGTTCAAATTTAAGAGAAAGAAATAATTTTTTCTCTATAAGCCATTTCACGCCTCGTCGAATCTTTTTCATCACAAAATGGCACGTGAGGCCTCTTCAGGTCGGCGGAGTCCCGGACCCTGCCCAAAGCGACTGGACCGAACCTTCTCAACTGGGGCTCCTCCGCGGCCTATGGGGGCCGCCATTCTATTAACCCCTGCCGACGGTCCTGGCATAGTGGGGAACCGTAATATTTCACCTTTCCTAGGCTAATTATTGGGCGTCGGATCGCCGATGGTGGCGGGTAGGGGACGAAGCGGCGAGAGGTCACAGGGCGACCTGTTGGGCATCTTACAGATCGCCCTCATCTTCTTCGCCCTTCTTGTGGGGAGGGAGTTGGGCAACATCTACAGCAACTACCACGAGGTCTCACAGCTCTACATCGTCTTCGACGTCGAGGAGGAGGAGATTGCGGGGTTCGTCAGGGAGGTGCTCGCCGGGAGTGACGCCGACCTTGAGGTCGGGCTGGCCTTCACCCTCCCCTCGGCTCGGAGCGTCGAGGAGCCCGTGACCCAGGTGCCTGACTACGTGCGCAGGTGGTTCATAAGCGTCACCCTGAGCGCCATCATCGTGCAGCAGCCCGATGTGTCCGAGGTCGAGGTGCAGCTCTGGGTGGAGGGCGAGCCGATGCTGAGGGAGACCTTCCCCTTCGAGCGGGAGAAGATACCCTACATGCGCCTCCTCGGACGGACCCTGAACCTGCACATCGAGGATATGGAGAAGTTCCGTAGGGTCGTCAAGGAGGCCTCGGAGCGATACGGCGGCGAGGTCGAGTTCAGATTCACGGGGCGCGCCCTAGCCCATGTCCAGTTCCTCAAGGTGTGGCTGCCCTTCTCCACGACCTGCTACCCCTTGGTGAGGGCGCCCCATCTCGATTACGTGTCTTCGAGCTGGATCGACGCGGGCGGCCAGCCTACCAGTCGGATCAGCGTCGGCGAAGGCGCCTCCGTCTCTGTGCATCTCAGGAACCCCACCCGGGTCCACTCCATCTGGGAGAACGTGACCGTCGCCATCTACAGGGCTGAGTCTGAGGAGCCGGTCCTTACGGCGGTGAAGGAGGTGGGGGTTGCACCAGGGACGACAGCCACTTATTTCTTCCCCTTCTCCCTCGAGGAGCCCGGCCTCTACAGCTACGCCGTCGAAGCCCCAGGGGGCCTAAGCGTCAGCTCAGAAGAGTCGCCGAAACTCACGGTCGAGGGCGGCTGACTAGAGGTTGCAAAGCTCCCTGATGGCCTCGATCATCTTGTCGTTGTTGGGTGGACACCCCAGGACGTAGCACCCCTCCCCCTCCAGCCTTCTGAGGCAGGTGCCCATGATAAGCGGCTTCCCCTCCATGTCCTCGGAGATCTCGGCGTGGGGGCCGATGACGATGACAAGGTCGCGAACCCCCGGAAGTAGCCCCATCTGTTCCAGGTCGTAGAAGACGCTGCGGATGGTGCCCCGGCACGCGCTGCACGCCCCTCTTTCGATTATGGTGACCCCCTCTTGCGGCGCGAGGTCCATAGGCGGCCTCTTGAAGCTTCGGGCGACGGCGCTGACAGGCTCGCCGACGACCTCGATGCCTGCGCCGTCGAGGCTGACCAGCCCCTGCTCGGAGGCCAGCTTCAGGTACTCGACCTCCTTGGGGGCGAAGCCCATGACCTGGACGCCGACGACGTCCAGGCTGTAGACGTCGGTGCCTGCCATGATGACATCCATCTCGAAGATGTCGCCGAAGGAGGGGCCCAGCCCCTCCATGGCGTGGATGGCGTCGACTACGGTCAGGTCGATAGGTACAGCCTTGTTGAGGTCGACGATGGCCTTCGCCAGTCCGATGCGGTGGAAGAGGCGCTTCTGGGGCTTGGGGATGACGCCCTTCATGTTCTTCATCCCCAGGGTCATCAGCATCTGGTCGTGGGTCTTCATCACGGGCACGTTAACCCGCACATCCGCCTCGTAGAATCGACCGGAGACGGAGACCCGGCTCAGGATGAGGGAGTCCGGCACATCCACCTCGATGAGCTCGTCCTCGTCCACGTCCACCACCCCGGCGCCGTTCCTCTCGGCAGTATACCGAATCCCGCTTAGCTCGAAGGCCTCGACGGTGGGCGCCCCGTACCCTGACCCCTCCACGACGAGGACCTCTCTTGCGCCAGCCTCGAAGGCGAGCTTGATGAGGGCCTCGATGACGCGGGGGTCGGTGGTCACGCCTCTGCCCGAGAGCCTCCCGGTCACGATGTTCGGCTTCAGCGCCACCGTGCAGCCCTCATCGACGATGGCGCCCATGCCGCCTACGAGGTCCACGGCCCTCCTCACCATGCCGAGTATCGCCTTCGAGTCCGGCGACCTCGGCCCCTTGACGATGGCCACCTTTGGCATGAACCTTCCACCACGCTCTACTGGAATCAGCCTGTGTAAATAGTTTCTCAGGCCCTCTGAAAGGGTTAAATCGCCGCGGCGTAGGTTATCCATGGGCGCAACCAGATGGACGGAAGGGGTGAGATACGGTTCGTAGGCGAGGTGGAGTCCGTCGGCGAAACCTCGACCATAGGCATCTATCCAGAGTACTGCCCCGGCCTCTTAGGCGTCGAAAGCTACTCGAATCTGATCGTGCTCTACTGGATGCACCTGCGAGACGACGAGGAGAACAGGGGAACAATGCAGGTTGTACCACGCAGGCACGAGGGGGCGCCGCTGACCGGCGTCTTCGCCTGCCGCAGCCCCTCGAGGCCCAACCCCATAGGCCTGACCGTTGTGAAGCTTGAGGCAGTCGAGGACTGCCGGCTGAGGGTCAGCGGTCTAGACGCCCTTGAAGGATCGCCCATCGTAGACATAAAGCCCTACTCGCCCCGCGGCGACTCCATCCCTGACGCGCGGACCCCTGAATGGGCTCTCCGCGGCCCCCCGACTTAGAGGACCAGCGGATATCGGTTCCCGTCGAACTGAAGCTTGGCGCAGGGGTAGACGGCGACCGACGCTTCGCTGCCTTGGAACTCCTTCAGCCTCCTCAGCACCGCCTCCCAGCTGGTCATCCACACGACCCTGTCGCTGTATCCGAGCATCTGCCTCCTCGAAAGCCTATTCGTGTAGACGATGATATGCCCCGCCTGCTCAACGGGCCACCGCCTACCGGGGTAGCCCTGCATCCTGTTCCAAGGAGCCCCCAACTGCTCCGCCCTGTAGTGAAGGAGCGTACTGCCGGGCGTGTAGTGGTGGACGGCGACGGCTGTGCCCCCCTCCCTGAGCGAATCCTGGGCACCCCACCAGTCGATGTCCTGGTCCGCCTGGGGGTAGGCGTTCATCACGACGATGTCCGTCTTCTCAGCTGGCTTGGAGGTATGGGCATTATAGCACATCTTGGCGGCCTCCCGCCAGGCGTCGTCGACATCGCCCACTGCGAGGCTGATGAGCCGGCGGCTGCCGTTGTAGACGCAGTTGACGGAGACGTTTAGGTCGGCCATGCGGGCCGCCTCCTGCATGTCGAGCCTCTCCGGGTTCTCCCCGATCCACCAGATGCGTCGGTTCTCCGGCCGGTGGCCCTCGATGACACCGTGGTTGTAGAAGATGGTCTCTATGGAGGAGACGCCGGGGAGGACCGCCTTCCCCCCGCCGCCCGCCCCCGCCCACCTGTGCTTCTTGACGCCTGAAATGCAGATGCGTAGGTCGGCGGAGGCAAACTCCTTGTTCACCAGTAGCGGCGTCCCCCTACTCGTCCGACCCAGGTTCTCGAAGTTGTAGAAGGAGTTGTGGTTGACGCAGTCGTATCGGGCGACGGCCTCGTCCCCGAGCTTCCGGGCGAAGGCGTCCAGGTTCATGGGGTGGTGGGAGCCAAAGGAGCCGAGGATGCTGATCTGGCTGTCGGAGATGCCAGCTTCGTGGAGCTGCTCGATGATGAAGGGGAAGACCCTGCCGGCCGGCGTTGGGCGGGAGAGGTCGTCACATGTGACGACTATCCTGCCCCTCTTGCCACGGGCCTGCTCGGTTATATTGGACGCCCCTAATGTGTTGTCTAGGGCGCCACGGATCTCATTGTTGGCCATTGGTGGCGCGTTTTGGCACGCCATCTCGACGGTGTTAACGTTCCATCCATCAGGGAATTCTAGGGGGATCAGATCGTCGCCGTAGTACTCGTTGACCCTGACCTTGATTTGCTGCATCTCCTCCAGCCTCCAACAGATAATCGCGTTAAACTGTGTCTTTATATGTAGATTTTAATTGATTTATGGGTTTATAGATTGAAGTCCCTTATCATGGTCCCGCCTGAATGGGTTACTGGATTTGTAAGGGATCATTGGATTGAAGTCAAATTCGTATTACCCCAGCCTGTTACCATAGTTACCACGTTTGACGATAGCGGGAGTTTGAAGACAACGGGTCTTGGATGTTGTTGATCCCTGAAGGGATAGGCATTATTGAAAGGACGGAGCCGCTTGAGAAGATGCCAGAACTATCAGAATAGGTGGGACGACGAGGAAGCTCGGAAAAAGCAGATTATAGAATATGCAGCCAACGATATTCGGCAAACGTTGTGATTGGTGGAATTACGGGATTCCTATTCGACCTTGGCTGAAGAGAATGCGAGTTTGTGGTCGGTCGGGTGCAAAAACAAGGTTAAATAAGAACAGACGAGTAAGATGTCGGAGGCATCTCATATGGTGAAGACCACAGTATCCATAATCAAGGCAGATGTCGGGAGCCTGGCGGGCCACACCGTCGTTCCAGAGCCCCTCTTCAAGATCGCCAACGAGAGGATGGCGGAGGCAAAGGAGGCGGGGCTCATCAACAGCTTCTACGTCTTCAACGCCGGCGACGACCTTGAGCTGCTGATGACCCACTCCAAGGGGGAGAACAGCGAGGAGGTCCACAGGCTGGCTTGGGACACCTTCAAGGCGGCCGCGGACAAGGCGAAGAGGCTAAAGCTCTATGGTGCCGGGCAGGACCTGCTGAAGGATGCGTTCAGCGGGAACGTCCGGGGCATGGGGCCCGGCGTCGCCGAGATGGAGTTCGAGGAGCGGGGCTCCGACCCGATGGTCGTCTTCGCTGCCGACAAGACGGAGCCAGCCGCCTTCAACTACCTCCTATACAGGGTCTTCGCAGACCCCTTCAACACCGCCGGCCTCGTCATCGACCCCAGGATGGCGGGAGGCTTCGAGTTCGAGGTCCTCGACGCCATCGAGAGCAAGAGTGTCACCCTGAAGACACCGGAGGAGGCCTACTCGCTTATCGCCCTCATCGGCACAACGGAGCGTTACATGGTCTCGAGGGTCCGGCGGGCGGAGGACGGCGAGATCGCGGCGGCCTCGAGCACGACGAAGCTATCCCTCATCGCCGGCAAGTATGTGGGCAAGGACGACCCCGTCTGCCTAGTCCGCAGCCAGAGCGGTTTCCCTGCGATAGGGGAGATCGTAGTCCCCTTCCTCCACTCCTACCTCGTGGCCGGATGGATGCGGGGGAGCCACTGGGGACCCCTGATGCCCGTGGGCCTAAAGGACAGCCGATGCACCGTCTTCGACGGGCCGCCTCGGATCGTCGCCCTAGGCATCCAGGTATCCAACGGCATGCTGGCCTCGGACGACGACGGCAGGCCGATGGTCGCAGACATCTTCGACGACATTGGGTTCGACCTCGCCCGGAGGGAGGCCCTGGACCTGGCGGCGGCCCTAAGGAGGATGGGGGAGTTCGAGCCCGCCCGCCTTGGCCCCGCCGCCATGGAGTACACGACGCTGCCGACGGTTCTGAAGAAGCTGGAGCCCCGTTTCAAAAAGGCGTAACCCCCCCCCTTTTTCTTTACAAAGAGCTCGCCGGATGCGGGTAAAGTTTTGTGTTCGTATAAAAGCCCATGAACTTGAACATTTTAATAAAGGGTGATACAGCCTGAAGGCTGGGGTTATAAATAATTGGAAAACGGGTTTATTTCGAGGCTTAAGTATGAGTTCACCTTCATGCGGGGTAACCTTCTAGTCCTGATTTTGAGTTTCATGTTCTTTCGTTTCTCAGGGTCCCTGGTTTATCCCTTTGAGTCGCTCTACATCAGGGAGCTCGGGGCATCGCCCTTCGTGCTGGGTCTTATGAGTTCTGTGGGGTCCGCTTTACAAGCTCTTGTTCGTATTCCGGGCGCCTTTATTGCTGATAGATATGGAAAAAGGACGATCATCATCGCCATGACCTATGGAGCGGCTTTATCCTCTCTTTTCTATGCATTTGCACAGGATTGGCGGTTCGTGTTAATGGGGATCATAATCTTGAATCTTTGTTATATCTATCAGCCAGCTTTACAAGCAATAGAGGCTGATTCGATGCCCCCGGAGAGGCGGGGAATGGGTTACGCTGCGATTAACGTTATACCAATGATCTCGGCGATTGTTTCACCGGTGATCGCTGGTTTTCTTGTTGAAAAATACGGCCTCGTATCGGGTATGAGAATGGCTTAATATATCGTTATTAGTTGCGGCCTAGCGGCTGCTATCATGCGAACCTTTTTTCTCAAGGAGACGCTGAGCGAGGCGGAGAGCCTCAAACTGGAGGGGTTGGGTGAAGCCTTTAAAGAGGCCTTTCACTCAGTCGTTGTGGCCTGGAGATCCATGCCCAAGAGCTTCGCCTTCTTAACTATAGCCCTGTTGATAGGTGCTTTCGAAACACCCATCTTTCGCTTGTTCATGGCGTTCTACGCAAACGATGTAGTGGGCGTACAGGGTTTTCAGTGGAGTTTAATGGAGACAGTGTGGATAATAGTCACCCTTCTTGTAGGATTACCCTTTGGAAGAATGATCGACTCCATTGGAAGGAAAAAATCCATAATCCTCGCTTATGTTTTCACCACGCCCATAATCATAGTATTCATATTCTCAAGGGGATTTGCTCAGTTGTTAATAGTATACATATTATTTGCTCTGGGTCAAGCGTTAATGTACCCATCCTACAGTGCCCTCCAGGCGGATCTGATACCTCGGGACAAGAGAGGTCGTATAATGGGGAGTATTGGGACCTTGAACATCACTGCGATGATCCCCTCTTCGGCCATAGGCGGCCTCTTATGTCAAAATAACCCTGCAGCTCCGTTTGTATTGGCTGTGATCCTCGAAATAGTTACAGTCGCCATCATAATCTCTCAAGTAAAGGAACCAAAAGAAAGGGAACTATGAAACTAGCGCAGAATTACCATGCACATCATGGAACTGAAGCCCCGGTTCAGATAAGCCCCCCGATGGATGGCAACCGTATCGCCCCTTCAATACGAAAATGAAGAATTACACATGAAGCGCACGAATAGCTACAGCTATGCCTTTGAGATCATGTCAAGAATAGCTTCAATTATGTCGCCCAGTTTTTTGCTCAGCCTGTTGAAGTCAGCAAGGTCTTTGGTGCCTAAGGCGGGGATTTTCAGCATCTTCTCTGGCTTGATGAATTCTACTATATCTCTTGATCTCATCCCCATGGGGTCTCCGCCTGTCATCGACTTGACTTCTATCACTCTATGGAAATCGTCTGGGCTGTAGAAGGCTGCAACTCCTGGGGCTACGCCGACCACGACATCGTATCGGAGTTCAGGTGCGGGGCAGACGGCGTCGTTGAACCCTTCCACCACCATCAGCTCGTATTCCTCCGCAATTCTCCCGCTACATGTTGAGGTGCAAGCCGGCCCCAATCTTCTGAAGACAGAGTCCCAGCCAGCCGCATCTTCCACTGTCAAGACCTCGTCGGATTTCTTTGTCAGATCTCGGATGTAATCTCTATCGCTTAAGGCTTCATCGGAGAGGTTCTTCTCGTTCACACAAAAGACGGTTCTAGGTCTATCTCCTTTCCATGAGGTGTACCTCTCAACAAGGAGGTGGAGGAAGGTGTTCGCATCTTTGACGTACATCTCCCGCACGTAATTGTTTTCCAGAAAGGTCCTAGCGTTCAGTGGAGCCATCAAGGCGTCTATGGGGTTAAGGATCTCATAGGGAAGCTCGCATCGGGAGGCCTCCTTGAGCTTGATTATGTCCTCACAGAAGAGCCGCGCCTCCTCCCTGCATTTCAGGAAGGCGCAGTGTTGATACCATAGATTATGGCCTGAGCGCGGCTTGAATGGAGCGACTTTGAACTCTCTGCTGAGCAGCCCCCTGCAGAGCGCGGATGACACCACGGTTTTCCCGGACGATATTGGGAAAAAGCCGAAAACGTATATGGACCTCAAACCCTCCCCTTTTCCCCCCCTTCTATATGTCGAGATGAGGCTGGCTGTTTTACATCTAAGAGGCTTGAACCAAATGTTGTGCTTAACCTATTTCGTAGAATAGATCTTTCTCCTCGAGCATCTCAGATACTTTTTCCACGGCTTTGTATACTTGTTTTTCCCGCCGCGCCCCAGTGCATACTATTCTGCCGCTTGCGAAGAGAAGCAATACGATTTTAGGTTTTTCCATTCTGTAGATCAAGCCCGGAAACTGTTCTGGCTCGTACATCACGTTCTCCATGACATCTGCAGCCATCTCCAGGTCGATGTTACCCCTTAATTCTCCGGAGGCTACCACGTTCACTATCCTGACCTTGGGCTTGGAGAGTATGATTATGCCGCCTTCTTTGAGAAGCCTCACCACCTTCCTTATAGCTCTTCGAGCCTGTTTTTCAGAGTTCGCTCCGGTGCAGACCATCTTTCCCGATTTGAAGATCAGGGTCGACGTCCGAGGACGTTTAAGTCTGAAGACGAGGCCGGGGAACCGCTTTGGGCGATAGTCAACGTTTCTAAACACCTTCATGATCCCGGTGAGATCTATTCTATGATCCAGTGTTGCTGTTGCGACGACGTTCTCTATACTCAAATTAGGGACATGTTCAACCATGGAATCCCTTTAATTGATTGGGTACGGCGCGAGATCCAGAGAGAAAGTTACATTATGAATTGAGTCTGAACCCCATCGGCCTTCTTCTTTCTTTTCAACTTCTTATCCAACCCTAACTTGGTAGTCTTTAAATCGTATTCTATGAAAGATTCAGCGAACAGGGATAGATTTTTCTCCATATCTTTCAGCTCTTTTTGGGAGAATATCGCCATCGTATTTGGGTTGTTTACCCACCTCTTCCATCCCGACAGGCTTCTGTCCATTAAGACCAGCGACGTATTGATCGATTTGACCAGTTCAAGTCTATCCTTCCCCTCTATGGCCGACAGTTTCCTGATGCTCTCTAGGGCTGACCTGCAAGCCTCGATCCGCCTCTCGCTAATCCCGCACACAGGGAAGTATATTCTCAGCGTCACTCTTAAACATTGAAGCGTGTTAAAAGAGAAAACCTTGTGCGTTCGCTGCCAGAAACCCAAGGCTTAATAGAACCAGCCCCAATGGGTACGTTGAGATGTCTGAAGAAAACGTTGTCTACATAGGGAGGAAACCGGTCATGAACTACTGCCTCGCTGTCATAACCTCGCTACAGGGAGATAACAGCAGAGTGGCGTTGAAGGCGAGAGGTCGTGCTATTAGCACTGCCGTTGATGTGGCAGAGGTAGCGAGGAACCAGTTTATGAAAGACCTCACTGTCGAGAAGATCGAGATTGGAACCGAAGAGCTAGAATCAGTCGAGGGGCAGACGAGGAACGTCAGCACGATGACGATCGTCCTGAAAAAG